>NZ_JBEXOV010000043.1:0-63804 GCF_040611715.1 Streptomyces sp. NPDC006544
AGCAGCCCGGCCTCCGCCTCGGCGACGACGTCGGCCCAGTACCGGGCCGTGAACAGTTCCGCGGGCCGGGCGCCCGGCTCCCGCCAGGCCGCCGGCGCCCGCGGTGGCCGCGGCCCCCGCGATGAACGTGCGCCTGGAGTTCCCTGTGCGCGTCACGAAGATGTCCCCTCGGTACCCGACGGTCTTACCGCCGGTAACAGTCACGTCCGGCGCAGGAGCATAGGGGCGCCACGGGGGTCACGGAAGGCGCGGAAGTACCCGCACGCACTATGGCGCGAAACCTTCCCCTCGGCGCCCGCTGTGGGAACCTTGACTCCACGTCAGGTAAATCGGGCAGTCGTGCTCACACGCGGACGCGGGTCCGCGCGTACGGGGAAGGAGCCTGCGGGTGTCGAGAGAGCCGCTTTCGCAGAAGGAGATCGAGGACCGGTTGCGGGAACTCCCCGGCTGGTCCTTCGAGGACGACCGGATCGTCCGCACCTACCGGCTGGGCAGCCACTTCGCGGCGAGCGCCCTCGTCGTCCACATCGCCACGGTGCAGGAGGAGCTGAACCACCACTCCGACCTCACCCTCGGCTACCACACCGTCCGGGTGTCCGTGAACACGCACGACGCGGGGGACTCCGTCACCGACGCCGACTTCACCCTGGCCGAGCGCGTCGAATCCCTCGCCCCCGCCCACGGCGCCGCCTGACGGCCGGACCGACGGCCTTGCCCGACTACGACGCCGAGGCGGACGACTACGACGCCTCGCGCGGCGGCGCCCCGCGCGCCGAGGCCGCCGCCGCGGCGGTCCTCGGCCTGCTTCCCGCGGCTGCGGCCACCCTGCTCGACCTCGGCTGCGGCACCGGCATCGCCACCGCGCGCATCGCCGCCGGCCGTCCAGGGACGCGCGTCCTCGGCGCGGACGTCTCGTCCGGGATGGCCGCCATGGCGCGCTCCCGGGGCGTGCCGGTGGTCCTCGGCTCCGGGACCCGGCTCCCGGTCCGCACCGGCTCGCTCGACGCGGTCAGCGCGATCTGGCTGCTGCACCTGCTGCGGCGGCCGGGCACGGTGGCCGCGCTGATCGCCGAGGTGGGGCGGGCGCTGCGCCCCGGCGGGGTGTTCCTCACCACCGTCGACAAGGACGACGCGCACGACGTGGGCAGCGACATCGACGCGCTGCTCGCCCCTCACCTCACCGGCGCACGGATCACCCCGCGCGAGCTCGCGGACCGGCTCGGGCTGCTGCCGGGGCAGGACGTCCCGCGCGGGGAACCGGCGTACCGGCTGCACGGCTTCGTGCGCGGCTGACGGCCGCGGGCCCTCCCGGCAGGGCGACGCCAGGGGCGCCCGCGCCTGCGGACGCGGGGCCCGACCGGCGAAGCCGACCGCGGCGCCGCCGGGCCGCGGCCATCGGCCCGCTGCCGTCGGGGCAGGGGCAACGGTCTGGCTCAGACCCGCTCCAGGCGCCACCACTGCGAAGGCGAGTCGGTGTCCTCCGCCTGCCGTGCCTGGCCCTCGGCGTCCGCCTCCAGCGGCAGGCCGCTGATGGAGGCGATCAGCGAGACGACACCGGGGTCGTCGAGGTGCTCCTCGACGACCCACTCCTGCGCCCCGAAGGCGTTCGCCCTCCACACCTGGACCCGGGTACCGCTCTCCGTCGACGCGTTCGCGACGTCCAGCCGCCTGCCGTTGTGGACGCTGACGAGATGGAAGATCCCGCCGCCGCTGTGGACGGGCGTGATCTCCCACTGCCGGGCCGGCTCCGGTCCGGCGTCGGGGCCGCCGTCCGGCCCGACCCGCACCCGGCTGCCGCCCTCGACCCGGAGCAGCAGCCCGGTGGCGACGTTGCGGACCCGGTACACGCCTTCGGGCGCGGTCCTCCCGGTCGCTCCGGCCATCGCGGGGCTCAGGCGTCGAACGCGGCGGGGTCGGGACCGATCCGGCGGCCCGCCGAACCGGCACCCAGCGAGTCCAGCGCGGCGATGTCCGCGGCGTCCAGCTCGAAGCCGAAGACGTCCAGGTTCTCCCGGATCCGCGCCGGGGTCACCGACTTGGGGATCACGACGTTCCCGAGCTGCAGGTGCCAGCGCAGCACCACCTGCGCGGCCGAGCGGCCGTGCTTGTCGGCGACCGCCGTGACGGCGGGCAGGGTGAGGAGCTCCTTGCCCTGGCCGAGCGGGGACCAGGCCTCGGTGGCGATGCCGAGGCGGGCGTGCACGGCCCGCAGCTCCGCCTGGGGGAGGAGCGGGTGCAGCTCGATCTGGTTCACTGCCGGGACCAGGGGGCTCTCGGCGCCGAGGCGCTCCAGGTCGGCGGGGCGGAAGTTCGACACGCCGACGGCCTTGGCGCGGCCGCTCTCCGCGATCTCCTCGAAGGTCTTCCAGATGGCGACGAAGTCGTCGCGCATCGGGCGCGGCCAGTGGATCAGGTACAGGTCGACGGCGTCGAGGCCCAGCTTGTCGAGCGAGGCGTCGAACTCGCGCAGCACGCCGTCGCGGCCCCAGGTCTCGGACCTGCCGTTCCACAGCTTGGTGGTGACGAACAGTTCCCCGCGCGGGATCCCGGCGGCGGCGAGGGCCTTGCCGGTGCCCGCCTCGTTGCCGTAGACGGCCGCCGTGTCGATGCTGCGGTAGCCCGCCTCCAGCGCGGTCGCGACGGTCCGCTCCGCCTCGGTGTCGGGGACCTGCCAGACGCCGAAGCCGAGCTGGGGCATGAGCGTGCCGTTGTTGAGCTTGGTGCCGGGGACCTGGTTCACGTCGGGTCGTTCCCTCTTGTCGTCGTCATCGGTACGGGTGGGCGTACGACCGGCGACAACCGGACTCCCGCCTGGCCTATTCCCGCGGTCCGGATGTGTTCCGGACGGCGGGAACAGGCGGCCCCGGGGGTCGGGCGGGGGCGAGCGGCACGGCGGGGAACCCCCGATTCCCGGTGGGCGTCCGAAGGGCGTTCCGGCGGGGCTACGCCCCCAGATAGGCCTCGCGGACCCGCGCGTCGGCCCGTACCTCGGCGGGCGTGCCCTCGGCGAGCACGCTGCCCAGGTCCAGGACGACCACCCTGCTGCACAGCCCCATCACGAAGGCGACGTTGTGCTCGACCAGCAGCACCGCGCAGCCCTCCTCCTCGGCGAGCCGCCGCACGACCGCCGCCAGTTGCTCGCGCTCGGGCGCCGACATGCCCGAGGCGGGCTCGTCCAGCAGCAGCACCCGGGGCGGATCGGCGACCGCGCGCGCGAGCTCCACCATCCGGGCCCGGCCCACCGGCAGAGCACCGGCGTACGAGGCTCCGAGCGCCCCGATCCCACAGTCGGCCAGCACCCGCGAGGTCCGCTCCCGCCGCTGCCGCTCCCGCCGACGGCGGGCGGGCGAGGCGACGAGGTCGGCGAGGAGACCGCCGCCACCGCCCCGCCACTCCTGTGCGACGAGGACGTTGTCCGCGACGCTGAGCTGCCCGAACAACTGCTGGCGCTGAAACGTCCGGCGCATCCCGTGCCGGGCCCGCCAGACGGGGGAACGGCGGGTGATGTCCACCCCGTCCAGCAGCATCCGGCCCCGGTCGGGCCGCCGGATCCCCGACAGGACGTCGAACAGGGTGGTCTTCCCCGCTCCGTTCGGCCCGATCAGCCCGCACACCTCGCCGGCCCGGACGCCGAGATCGACGCCGGCCAGCGCCGTGATCCCGCCGAACCGGACGCCGACCCCGGCCGCCCGCAGCACGTACTCGTCCCCGCTCATGGCGCCATCCCCAGATAGGCCTCGGTCAACCGGTCGGGCTCCACCTCGGAGCGCGGGCCGCACCAGGAGACCCTGCCCTGGGACAGGTAGGCGACGGTGTCGGCGATCCCGAGGATCCCGGCCGCCTTCTCCTCCACCAGCAGCAGCGCGGTGCCGGCGTCGCGGAGCTCGGTGAGCAGCCCGTACACCTCTTCCACCACGCGCGGCGCGAGCCCGAGGGAGGGCTCGTCCGCGATCAGCACCCCGGGCGGGCGCTGCAGCAGGGGTGCGAGGGCCAGCAGCTGCTGTTCCCCGCCGGACAGGGCACCGGCGGCCACGGAGCGCCGCTCGCGGAGCCGGGGGAACCGCGCGTACACGGCGTCCCGCTCGGCCGGGTCCCCCAGGTACAGCGCCAGGTTCTCCTCGATGCTGAGCGCGGGGAAGATCCCCCGTCCCTCGGGCGCCAGGAGCACCCCGGCCCGGGAGCGCCGGACGGCCCCGTCGCGGGTGGCATCGCGGCCGCCGACGTGGACCCCGCCCGCCGCGACGGGCAGGAGCCCGGCGGCCACCCGGCACGCGGTGCTCTTCCCGGCCCCGTTGGGCCCGAGCACGGCCAGGATCTCCCCCTTGCGCACCAGGAGGTCCACCCCGTGCAGCACGAGCCCGCCGTCGTACCCGGCGGTCACGCCGCGCAGCTCCAGCGCGGATGCGGGCCCGGACCCCGCGGGGTCGTAGACCCCGGCACGGAGTTCAGCCCCTCCGGCGTGTGAGGAGCGGGTGTCCGCGGGCGGAGCCCCCGAAGGGTCCGGGCCGAGCCCGGTTCCGGGAAGGGGCGAGATGGGGGAACGCCCCGCAGGACCCACCCCGACTCCGTCGCCGGCCCTGGCTGCGGGAACGGCCCCGGCCGAGGCCTCGCCCCCGGCCGTGACCCCGCCCCCGGCCGGGGAACCGGCCCGCCGCCGGGCCCACCGCACCGGCACCGCCGCGCAATAACCGTCCGGATCGTTGGCCAAGGCCAACCCCGCCAGTCCGAACAGAATCACCGGCAGGTGCGCCGATGCCGTCACGTAGTCCGCCATGACCCGCGGAGCCACGGCGAAGACCAGCCCCGCGACCACCGCGTACTGAGGGCGGCGGACCCCCGCCGCCACGACCACCGCCAGCCACACCAGTCCCGTCATCGCGGTGAAGTCCGTCGCCGTGATCCGGGTGTTGTACGACGCGTACATCACGCCCCCGAACCCGGCCAGCCCCGCGGACAGCGTGAACAGCAGCAGCTTCGTCCGCAGCACGGACACCCCGGAGGCCATCGCCGCGGCCGGAGCCGACCGTACGGCGAGCATCGCCCGCCCCGACGGTGAGCTGCGCAGCGCGCTCAGCCCGGCCGCGACCGCCGCGACCACGACGAGCAGCGCCACCCCGAGCGCGCGGTCGTCGGAGAGGTCCACCGGACCGATCACGGGCCGCGGGACCGACCAGCCCGAGTCCCCGTTGCGCAGCCACCGCATCTGGAAGAGCACCTGGTCCGCGAGGAAGGCCAGCGCCAGGGTCGCCAGGGCCAGGGACCGCCCCCCGAGGCGCAGCGCGGGCAGCGCGACCAGCGCCCCCAGCAGGGCGGCCACGCAGGTCCCGACGGCCAGCGCCAGGACGAACGGCCATCCGCGGCTCATCAGCAGCCCGGCGACCAGCGCGGCGCCGGTCACGAAGGTGCCCTGAGCCAGCGAGACCATCGCGCCGAGCCCGGTCACCACGGTGAAGGACATGAACACCAGCGCCAGCGCCAGCCCCTGGGCGAGGAGCCCGCTCCAGAACGGCGTGGTCACGGTGTAGAAGGCGATGCCCAGGGCCACGCCCAGGCAGGCCCACACCCCCCACCTTCGCCCCCACGGGGCCCCGGCCAGATGGTCCACGGAGGCGACGTCCACGGCCGCGGTCCCGGCGGTCCGCGCCCTGCGGGTGAGCACGAGCAGGCCCCCGAACAGGATCAGGAACGGTACGGCCGTCCTGAAACCGGTGACGGAGTCGGCGAACGAGGCGTAGCCGACGACCAGGTTCTGCAGGACGCCGAGTCCCAGTCCCCCCGCGAACGCGAGCGGTACGGAGGCGAACCGCCCGATCACGGCCGCCGTGGCCGACACGAACAGGAACAGCGTGAAATCGTGCGCCGAAAGCCCCAGCAGCGGGGTCGCCAGGACGCCCGCCAGCCCGGCCAGCCCCGAGGCGATCATCCACGCCACCGATGACAGCCGGTCGGCGTCGATCCCGCGCAGCTCGGTGAGCGAGCGGTTGTCGACGGCGGCCCGCAGCCGCAGGCCCAGCCGGGTGTGCCGCATCAGCACCCACAGCGCCACGGCCACCACGGCCGTCGCCAGCCAGGTGATCAGCTGGTCGGAGTCGATGCCCACGTCGGCGGTGAGCTGCCAGGACGTCGCCGGACTCGGGCCCACCCCGGGCAGCCCGAACTGGTTCTCCGCCGGCGCGAGCGGGGCGCCCGCGTCCGTCAGCAGTTCGACCGCCCACAGTCCGGCCGCCGGAAGGGCCACCAGCAGGCCGATGGTGGCCACGATCTGCGCCGTCTCGCCGACCCGCGCGAGCCGCCGGAACATCAGCCGGTCCAGCGCCCATCCGAGCCCGGGCGCCAGCACGAGGACCACCAGCAGCGCCGCCGGGACGGCCGGCCAGCCCAGCCCGGAGTGCAGTTCGTAGAAAGTGAGCGCGCACAGGTAGGCGGTGGCTCCGTGCGCGAAGTTGAACAGTCCGGACGCCGAGTACGACAGCACCAGGCCGGTGGCGAGCAGCGCGTACAGGGCGCCGGACACCAGACCGCTCAGGACGAAGGCGAGCAGATCTCCCATGTGGATCCCGGTCCCCTACTTGAAGGGGATGGGCTCGTAGCACGTGAACGGTACGGAGACCTCGTACGCGCCGTTCTTCAGCTGGACGAGGGCTCCGCAGCCGAAGCTGTCCTTCTGGCCCTTGGGCTCCGCGCGGTCGCCGACGAGCGTGCCGGTGTCGGAGAAGCCCTGCGCGGCGGCCTGGAAGGACTCGACGGTCAGGTCCTTGCCGGCCTTCCGCGCGATGGACAGGAACAGGTCGGCGGACATGTAGCCGGTCATCATGTGCATGCTGAGCGGCAGGTCCTGTCCGCCCGAGGCGGCCTTGATGTCGGCCTTGAACTGGGCCATCTTCGGGTTCGCCGACTCGAACGGCTCGAACTGCAGCAGGACGTGCACGCCGTCGAGGGCCTGCTTGGTGGCGTCCTTGGCGAGCAGGCCCGGGTCGTAGTCGGTCGGGTCGGAGAGCAGCCCCTTGTACCCGCTGCGCTTGAGCGACGTGAAGAGCCCGATGTTGTTGGGGGTCTGCATGACCGAGACGACCGCGTCCGGAGCCTTGCCGTCGTTGCTCTCGAGGATCTCCTTCACGTACGCCGACCAGTCGCTCGGCACGGCGGTGCCGGGCACCGAGGCCTTGGCGTAGGCGACCTTGAACCCCGCGCTGGTGAAGCCCTGCTGGAAGGTGCGCACGCCGAACTTCCCGGCGTCGCTGTCATTGGCGATGATGGCCACCGATTTGCCCTGGGCGCCGCCCAGGACCTTGCCGATGCCCTCGGGCCAGGTCTGGTTGATGGTTCCGCCGGGAGTGGGGACGAGGCAGCCGTTGAACCCGTAGATGTACGTGGGGCCGCAGAAGGAGGGGAGCGTGCCCCAGCCGAAGGTGGGGACCTTCTCCTGTTCCAGGAAGTCGGAGCCGGTGAAGGTGACCGAGCTCATGGGGGAGACCGCGAACACCTTGTCCTGCTGGACGAGTTTGCGCGCCGCCGCCAGGTTCTTGGCGGGATCCTGGCCGTCGTCCTCGGCGCCGGTGTAGTCGATCGTGCGGCCGTTGACCCCGCCCTCGGCGTTGGCTCTCATGTACCGGGCCTTCGCACCGAGATCGGTGTCCTTCTTGCTGTAGCCGCTGGCGCTGGTCATCGACACGATGCCGCCGACCTTGATCGAGTCGGCGCTCACCCCGCGGGAGTTGCCGGGTGCTCCCGGCTTGTCGGTGGTGGAGCTGTTGGAGGCGGAGTTGCAGGCGGATACGAGCGCGAGAGCCGCCGCCGCAGCGGCCAGGGTGCGGATCGGTCGCGACATGTGTGGATCCCCTCCGGTCGGAATCCCCGCAGTCTGTGCGCGACCTGACGCGTCGTCAATATCAACCGCAAGTAAAGTGACGATCCGTCAGGTGGCGGTGGGGATCGCGGGCGCGGCCGCGGCTCGCGCCCGTCAGGACTGGTAGAGGGCCTCGACCTCCTCGGCATAGGCCTTCTCGATCGCCCGCCGCTTCAGCTTCAGCGAGGGCGTCAGCAGCCCCCGCTCCTCCGTGAACTGGCCGGCCAGGACGCGGAACGCGCGGATCGACTCGGCCTGCGACACGAGGGTGTTCGCGGCGACCACCGCCCGGCGGACCTCCGTCGTCAGATCGGGATCGAGCGCCAGCTCCGCGGCCGGCATCTGCGGCCGCCCGCGCATCGCCAGCCAGTGCGCCACCCCCTCCGTGTCCAGGGTGAGCAGGGCCGCGACGTACGGCCGGTCGTTGCCCACCAGCACGCACTGCGAGACGAGCGGATGCGAACGGACCCGCTCCTCCAGGGCGGCCGGCGCGACGCTCTTGCCGTTGGAGGTCACGAGGATCTCCTTCTTGCGCCCGGTGATCGTCAGGTAGCCGTCGTCGTCGAGCCGCCCGAGGTCCCCGGTCGCCAGCCAGCCGTCGCTCAGTACGGCGTCCGTGGAGCGCGGGTCGTTCAGGTACCCGGCGAAGACGTTGCCGCCGTGCAGCCAGATCTCCCCGTCCTGCGCGATGTGCACCGCAGTGCCCGGGATCGGCAGGCCCACCGTGCCGTACTTCGTGGCCCCGGGAGGGTTCGCGGTGGCCGCCGCGCACGACTCCGTCAGGCCGTACCCCTCGAACACCGTGATTCCGGCGCCGTCGAAGAACAGCCCGAGCCGGCGCGCCATCGCGGAACCCCCCGACATGGCGTGCCGCACCCGGCCTCCCATCGCCTCGCGGACCTTCCCGTACACGAGCTTCTCGAACAGCTGGTGCTCCATGCGCAGCTTCGCCGAGGGGCCGGCCCCGACGCCGAACGCCTTCTGCTCGCGGGCCTCCGCGTACCGGACGGCCACGTCCACCGCCCGGTCGAAGGCGCCGGCCCGGCCCTGCGACTCCGCCGTGCGGCGGGCGGAGGCGAAGACCTTCTCGAAGACGTACGGGACCCCGAGGACGAACGTCGGCCGGTACGCGGCGAGGTCCGGCAGCAGCTCGGCAGCCGCCAGGACGGGCTGATGGCCGAGCTTCACGCGGGAGCGGACGGCCGCCACCTCCACCATCCGCCCGAAGACGTGCGCGAGCGGCAGGAACAGCAGGGTGGAGGGCTGTTCGCCGGGCCCGGCCTGGAAGACGGACTCCCAGCGGGTCGCCATCGTGTCGGCCTCGAACATGAAGTTCGCATGGGTCAGCACGCACCCCTTGGGCCGGCCGGTGGTGCCGGAGGTGTAGATGACGGTGGCCGTCGCATCGGGGGTCACGGCGCCCCGGTGGCGGTGCACGACGTCCTCGGCGACCTGGCGACCGTCCTCGACGAGCCCGTCCACCGCCCCGGAATCCAGCTGCCAGAGCCGGCGCAGGCGCGGCAGCCGCTCGATGACCGACCCGACGGTCATGGCCTGGTCCTCGTCCTCGACGACGCAGGCGGTGCACTCGGAGTCGTACAGGATCCAGTGGACCTGCTCCACGGAGGAGGTGGGATAGACGGGGACGGGCTGCGCGCCGATCGCCCACAGGGCGAAGTCGAAGAGGGTCCACTCGTACCGGGTGCGGGACATGATGGCGACCCGGTCACCGAAGCGGATGCCGTTCGCCAGCAGACCCTTGGCCAACTCGGTTACCTCTGCGGCCAGTTCGGCAGAGGTCACATCGTGCCAGACCCCGTCGGTCTTGCGGCCGAGCACGACGCGGCCGGGATCCTCGCGGGCGTGCAGGAAAACGACATCGGCCAGACCGCCGACGGGCGAGCCCGTGACGACCGGTGGGACGGTGATCTCGTGCAAGTCCCGGCTCCTCTCCGCGCAGCGCGGCGACGCTACCCCACGGTCCCGCCGGGCCGGGAGCCCTTGGGAAACCTCCACAAGATCCCCCCGCGCGGCGGACCTGCGGCGACCGGTTGCCGCGGGCCGGCCGGCCGGCCGGCCGAACGGGTTCGGTGCTCCTGGTCGGGGCGTGCCCGGTCGTGGCCGCCCCGGCCGCTGCGTGCGCCCGCTGCGTGCCGGCCGCGTGGGGCCGCCCACCTGCCGTGTGGCCGCCGCCTACCTGCCGGCTGCCCGCCGAGTACCCGCCGCGTGGCCACCGCACCCGGCCGCCGGACCCCGGGGCGTGATCCGCTCCGCCGTCCGGCCCTGGCCCGCGGAATGTCTCCGACGCCCCCGTTCCCCCGCGTGGTCCGCTGTCGGCCGAGACCTTCCCGACGTCGAAAGCTGGTCCCCGGTGTACCGATCACGTGCCCTCGCCGTACTCGTACCCTCCCTGCTCGCGGCCGTGCTCGGAAGCGGCGCGCCCGCCGCGTCCGCCGCCGGGTCCGGGGACGGAGGACCCGTACCGCACTGCCTCAACCCGGAGGGCGACGACCTCAACGCGCTCTACCACGTCAAGCAGCGGATCATCGGCCCGCCCGCCTGCCGCGAGACGTTCGAGAAGGCGCAGTGGGTCAGGAGCGCCCCGGACTGGGTGACCGCCGCGGACGGCGCGAGCGCCGTCTACCCGGAGGGCTACGAGCCGCTGCGCATCGACCCGATCGACGACTTCGACCACAAGTTCGTCAGCGCGACCTACGTGCACGACATCGGGACGCCGCAGGAGAAGAGCTTCACCTACAAGAGGAAGCAGGTCCTGCGCACCGGATCCGTGGGCCCCGACGGGCTGCCGTTCACCGCGCTCATCTCGCCGCCCTTCAAGGCGCTGAGCGTCGGTGAGCACACCACGACGGTCTTCATCACCCTCGACGCCGAGCACTGCGACGGCCTGGGAACGGTCCGCGAGGAGAACTGCCTGCCCGCCGGCAGCTCCGTGTTCTCCGACACCTCCTTCGAGGTCGTTTCCCGTCCCCGCCACGACGGCGACCACGACCCGGACAAGTCCTGATTCCCCGCCGGTCCGGGCCCCCGGGCCCGGGACCGGCCCACGTCTGAGCAGTCCCGAGCAGTCCCGAGCAGGCCGCAGCGGGGCCCGAGCAGGCCCGAGCCGGCCCGAGCAGGCCGCAGCGGGCCTGCCCAGGCTCACGCAGGCCTGCTCAGGCGGTCACCGCCCGCCAGGACGGCGGCCGCCAGGGCGTCCGAGGCCGGCGTCGGGCGCAGGCCCTGGAGCAGTGCGAACTCCACCGAGCCGAGGTCGGGCAGCCCGCCCACCCGGACCAGCCCCGGTGGGATCAGCCCCCGCGTGTGGGCCATCACCCCCAGGCCCGCCCGCGCCGCCGCGATCAGTCCGCTCAGGCTGCCGCTCGTACAGGCGATCCGCCACGGCCGTCCGTCCGCCTGCAGCACGTCCAGTGCCCGCGCCCGGGTGATCCCCGGCGGGGGGAAGAGGATCAGCGGGACGGGCCGGTCCGGGTCCACCCGCAGGCCCTCCGCCCCGATCCACACCATCCGGTCCCGCCACACCAGCCGGCCCCGCTCGTCCCCCTCCCCGCGCCGCTTGGCGAGGACGAGGTCGAGCCGCCCCGCGTCCAGCCGCTCGTGCAGGATCCCCGACAGCTCCACCGAGAGCTCCAGCTCCACCTCGGGGTATTCGTGCCGGAACGCCTCGAGGATCTCCGGCAGCCGGGTCAGTACGAAGTCCTCCGAGGCCCCGAACCGCAGCCGGCCCCGGATGCGCGTCCCCGTGAAGTGGGCCGCCGCGCGCTCGTGCGCCTCCAGGATCGAGCGGGCGAAGCCGAGCAGCGCCTCGCCGTCCTCCGTGAGCTCCACGCTGTGCGTGTCGCGGAGGAAGAGCGGCCGGCCGGTGGTGTCCTCCAGGCGCCGCACGTGCTGGCTGACCGTGGACTGCCCGAGGCCGAGCCGGGCCGCGGCCTGGGTGAAGCTCAGGGTCTGGGCGACGGTGAGGAACGTGCGCAGCTGGACGGGGTCGTACACAGCTCCCAGCCTAGCCGGGGTCATCGCGATCCGTGATGGCAGTCAATGCGGTGTACGGGTTTCCCGATCACCGTGCGCCCCTGACGATGGAGGGGCGAGAACGACGACCCCGACCCCCGGCAAGTGAGCACCGTGAACACCCCCATGCGCCGCCCGACCCTTCCCGCCCGGCTCCGGCTCCGGCTCCCGTTGGACCCGTTCCTCGTGGGCCTGCTCGCCACCGTCGGCCTCGCCGCCCTGCTCCCCGCCACCGGCGCGGCGGCCACCGCGGCCCATGCCGCCTCCACCGGAGCCGTGGCCCTGCTCTTCTTCCTCTACGGAGCCCGCCTCTCCACCCGGGAGGCCCTCGACGGCATGCGCCACTGGCGGCTGCACGTCGCCGTGCTCGCGTGCACGTTCGTCCTCTTCCCCCTCCTCGGCCTCGCCGCCCGCATCCTGGTCCCCGCCCTCCTCACGCCCCCGCTCCACAGCGGCCTGCTCTTCCTCTGCCTGGTCCCCTCGACCATCCAGTCCTCCATCGCCTTCACCTCGATCGCCCGCGGCAACGTGCCCGCCGCGATCTGCGCCGGCTCCTTCTCCAGCCTCGTCGGGATCTTCCTCACCCCCCTCCTCGCCGCCGGTCTGCTCGGCGGCACCGCGGGCGGCGTCTCCCTCGACTCGCTGCTGAAGATCGTCCTGCAACTGCTCCTGCCCTTCGTCCTCGGCCAGATGGCGCGCCCCTGGGCCGGCGGCTTCCTGGTCCGCAACAAGAAGGTCCTCGGCTACGTGGACCGCGGCTCGATCCTGCTCGTCGTCTACGCGGCCTTCAGCGCGGGCATGGCCGCCGGGATCTGGCACCGGGTCAGCGTCCCGCGGCTCGGCGCGCTGGTGGTGGTCGAGGCGGCCGTCCTCGCCGTGATGCTCCTGGTCACCTGGTACGGGGCCAAGCGCCTCGGATTCACCCGCGAGGACCGGATCGCCCTTCAGTTCGCGGGGTCGAAGAAGAGCCTGGCCGCCGGACTCCCCATGGCCAGCGTGCTGTTCGGTCCGCAGGCGAGCCTCGCCGTGCTGCCGCTGATGCTCTTCCACCAGATGCAGCTGGTGGTCTGCGCGGTCCTGGCCCGCCGCCGCGCGCGGGACCCCGAGGCGGGCGGCGGCGCCGGAGCCACCGGAGGTACCGAGGCCGCCGCAGCCGCCGGAGCCGGTGAACGAGCCGGCGAAGGAGGGGGCGAACTGGCAAGGGCCGGGGCCGGCGAAGCCACCGGCGGCGCCGAACTCCCCGGCGGGCATGTGGCGGAGGTCTCCCGAACCTCCCAACACCCGGTCCCACGGGCCCGGTAACGTGCGGCGGTGACCTGGATACGCCCGCTCTCCGCCACTGCCCCGCGCCCCTGCACCCTGGTGGTCTGCCGCGGCTGCTGCTGCGGCGATTCCCGCAAGAACCCCGGCACCGACCACGCGGGCCAGCTGGCCCGGCTGCGCGAGGCCGCCGCGGCCTCGGACGGGCGCCTGGCCGTCCGTACGACCGACTGTCTCGGCCCGTGCGCGCAGGCCAACGTCATCGTCGTCCAGCCCACGACCGAAGCCCGCCGCCGGGGCGCCCGCGCGGCCTGGTTCGGCTGGGCCCTGGACGACACCGCCACCGAGGAGGTCATCGCCTGGGCCGCGTCCGGCGGCCCCGGCGCGACCCCGGTGCCGCCGGCCCTCGACCTCCACCGCATCGACCCCCCGACCCCGAAGCCGCCCGCGGCCCGCCGGGACCGGGCCGGCGGGAAGGGAGCGCGGGGCCGAAAGGCGTGAGAGCGGCCGAACTGGCGCCTTCTCCGGCCGGACCGCCGAGGCGGAGCCGGGCACGGCGCACATCGGAGCTGAACGCGGCGCACATCGGAGCCGGCACGGCGGGCACATCGGAGCCGGACGCGGCGCACATCGGAGCCGGGGCCGTCGCCCAGAAGTGATCCCCGGCGGGGGCGGCGCCGCGCACCGGCCCCGCCCCGACCCCGCCGCGGGTCATGCCGAGAGGTCGATGCGCTCCTCACCCGCGTAGATGTTCATGTTCCCGCCCCGCAGGAAGCCGACCAGCGTGAGCCCCGACTCCACCGCCAGGTCCACCGCGAGCGAGGACGGCGCGGAGACCGCCGCCAGCACCGGGATCCCCGCCATCACGGCCTTCTGCGCCAGCTCGAAGGAGGCCCGGCTCGACACCAGCAGCACCGAGCCCGCCAGCGGCAGCAGACCGGCCTGCAGCGCCCGGCCGACGATCTTGTCCACCGCGTTGTGCCGGCCCACGTCCTCCCGTACGTCGATGAGCTCGCCCCGCGCCGAGAACAGCCCGGCGCCGTGCAGCCCGCCCGTGCGGTCGAAGACCTTCTGGCCCGCGCGCAGCCGGTCCGGCATCTCACCGAGGACCCGCGCTCCCACACGTACGGGATCGTCCGCGAGCCCCGGGAACCGGGTCGCCGTACGCACCGCGTCCAGGCTGGACTTTCCGCACAATCCACAGGACGAGGTCGTGTAGACGTTCCGCTCCAGCTTGATGTCCGGCACCGGAACCCCCGCGGCCAGCTGCACGTTCACCACGTTGTAGGT
This sequence comes from Streptomyces sp. NPDC006544, assembly GCF_040611715.1. NCBI lineage: Bacteria > Bacillati > Actinomycetota > Actinomycetes > Kitasatosporales > Streptomycetaceae > Streptomyces > Streptomyces sp. NPDC006544. The sequence continues at coordinate 14,426 of NZ_JBEXOV010000043.1, forward strand.
GTTCGTCCCGTCCTCGGCGGCGCCCTCGCAGTAGGTGACGGCCCGCACGTCCGACGCGGAGCCGAGCACGCCCTCGCTGGCCAGGAAGCCCACGGCCAGCGCGAAATCGTCCCCCGGGGTGCGCATCGTGACGGCCAGCGGTTTGCCGTTGAGCCTTATCTCCAGCGGCTCCTCGGCCACCAGCGTGTCCGCCCGGGTGCCCGCCGCGCCATTCCGGATCCGGACGACTCGACGGCGTTCGGTGACCCGTCCCATGTGATCAGCCCACCCGTTCTGTCCTCGTCCCGCTCCTGATGAACCCATTCTCGCGGATCCGCTTCCGGCACCGTCCCCGGCTGGAAGATCCTCGGGAAGCTCCAAATTCCGGGCACGGAATCCTGTCGGGTTACGCGCCCCCGTACCCATCGGTAGCAGGCAAAGCTGGAACATCCTGACTGTCTTACAAGGGGGGACCCCGCCCATGACCGGTTCACGCGTGGTGGCGCTAGGGCACTACCAGCCCGCGAGAGTGCTCACCAACGAGGACCTCGAGGCGATGGTGGACACCAACGACGCGTGGATCCGGTCCCGCGTCGGGATCAAGACCCGTCACATCGCCGGCCCCGAGGAGCCGGTCGACGAGCTGGCCTACCAGGCGGCGGGCAAGGCCCTCGCGAGCGCGGGCCTGACCCCGGACGACATCGACCTCGTCCTCGTCGCCACCTCGACCGCGATCGACCGCTCCCCGAACATGGCCGCCCGCGTCGCGGCCAAGCTGGGCATGGGCGGCCACCCGGCCGTCATGGACCTCAACGTCGTCTGCTCGGGCTTCACGCACGCCCTGGCCACCGCCGACCACGCGATCCGGGCCGGCGCCGCCACCCGCGCGCTCGTCATCGGCGCCGACAAGATGACCGCGATCACCGACTGGACCGACCGCACCACCTGCGTCCTCACCGGCGACGGCGCCGGCGCGGCCGTCGTCGAGGCCTGCGACGAGCCCGGCATCGGCCCGGTCCTGTGGGGCTCGGTGCCCGAGATGGGCCACGCCGTCCGCATCGAGGGCTCGCCGCCGGTCTTCGCACAGGAGGGTCAGTCCGTGTACCGCTGGACCACCAGCCAGCTCCCCCCGCTCGCCCGCAAGGTCTGCGAGAAGGCCGGGGTCACCCCCGAGGAGCTGGCCGCGGTCGTCCTCCACCAGGCCAACCTGCGGATCATCGAGCCGCTCGCCGCCAAGATCGGCGCCGTCAACGCCGTCGTCGCCCGCGACGTCGTCGACTCCGGCAACACCTCGGCCGGCTCCATCCCGATGGCCCTGTCCAAGCTGGTCGAGCGCGGCGAGATCCCCTCCGGGGCGCCCGTCCTCCTCTTCGGCTTCGGCGGCAACCTCTCCTACGCCGGCCAGGTCATCCGCTGCCCGTAGAGGGGTCTGTCGGTGCCCCCCGTGCCTCCGACCCGTGCCCCGGCGCCTCCGCCTGAGCCGACCGGCTCCGCCGGAGGCGCCGGGGCGCGGTCATCGGCCGGAGAGGGCGGGCGTCGACGACGTCGGCGATCCGCGAAACGCTTCGTCCCGCCCGGTGCCGCGGTTCCGTCCTCCCGGACATGCCCGCAGGTCAGCGCGGCGCGTCGAACTCGGCCCGGCCGAAATACCTGGTCGGAACCCCGCCGAACCTTTGCTATTGTTGTCCATGTCGCCGCGGGAAACCGGGGCCGACCACCTGGTCCGGGTGGCGGAATGGCAGACGCGCTAGCTTGAGGTGCTAGTGCCCTTTATCGGGCGTGGGGGTTCAAGTCCCCCCTCGGACACCAGCTGAGACCCCACTTCATGTGGGGTTTTTTGCTTTTCCAGGCAGTGGCGTGACCAACCACGTCCGACAGCCCAGAGATTCCCCGAGTCAGACCAGGGACGACAGGCCGAGTCGGCCTGCTCCGGAAGCGGCAAGCTTGCGCGCTCCGTCCCTACGTGAGTGCCCGTACCGGGATGGTCGCGTGACCAACACATGATCGGCAGCGGGGCCAGTCGCGGGCCCGCCCCGGCCGCCACCGCCACGGGCTTGCGCCCAGCCGACCAGGCCGACGCCCTCGAGGAACTGACCGAGGAACTGACCGAGGAACTCACGGACGAGCTACGACCGGTGCCACCGCGATCCTGTGGCCCGCCCGGCTGCGGCATCATGGGCGTGTACCGGGTGAGGGGGAACGCGGGTGTCACAGGACGAGTCGCGCGGCAGCGTCGTGGTGGCCGGGCGCTACCGCCTGGAAGAACGGGTGGGCCGGGGCGGGATGGGCACCGTCTGGCGGGCGACGGACGAGCTCCTCGGACGCCCGGTCGCCGTCAAGGAACTCCACCTCGGCGAAGGCGACGAGGGTGGCGTCGCCGCCGGGGCCCTGCGCGAGGCGCGCGCCGTGGCGCACGTACGGCATCCCCACGTCGTGGTGGTCCACGACGTCGTCGAACACGAGGGCCGGCCGTGCATCGTCATGGAACTGGTCGACGGCGGTTCGCTCGCCGACCTGATCGGCGCCGGCAAGACCCTCACCCCCGTCGAGGCGGCCAGGACGGGCCTCGCCCTGCTCGGAGCCCTCACCGCGGCGCACGGTCGGGGAGTGCTCCACCGGGACGTCAAACCGGCCAATGTCCTCATGGAGGCCGACACCGGCCGCGTGGTGCTCACCGACTTCGGCATCGCCCGGCTCAGCGGCGCCACCACCATCAGCGAGACGGGCGCGTTCGTCGGCTCGCCCGAGTACACCGCCCCCGAGCGGATGCAGGGCGCCGAGGCCGGTCCGGCCTCCGACCTGTGGTCGCTCGGCACCCTGATGTGCGCCGCGCTGACCGGGGAATCGCCCTTCCGCCGCGATTCGCTGGGCGGGATCCTGCACGCGGTCGTCTCCGGCGAGATCCGGCCGCCGGCTCAGGCCGGACCGCTGCTCCCGGTCGTAAGGGGGCTGCTGGAGCGCGATCCGGAGCGCCGGATGAAGGCGCCCGAGGCCGAACGCCTGCTGTCGGCGTACCTGGCCGGGGGAAGCCTCGCGCCCGCCGACCGGATCCCCGGCGCCGTGGCATGGCGCAAGTCCACGGCCGCCTCCGCGGCCGCCTCCGGACGCGGACCGGCCCTGGGCTCGGAGGGGTTGACCGCTCCCGCCGTGGCTCCGCGCCCGACGGCCAGGCAGCTCGTCGCCTCCGGGCCGGGCCTTCGCGCCGGACTGATCGCCGCCGCCCTCGTCCTGGTCGCGTCCGGGGTGCTGGCCGGCGCCTCGCTGCTCGGCGGCGAGGACCCGGCAGGGGGGCGGGCGTCGGACGCGGCGGCCGGCGCCCCCCGTACCCCCGGCGCGTCCGAGCCCGCGAGCCCGCCCGCGAGCCCGGCCGCCCCTGCGGGGAGCGCGACGGGGAGCGCCGCGCCGGCCGGGTACCGGGCCCTCGCCGACCCGCAGGGCTTCGGCATCGCCGTACCCGAGGGGTACCAGCGGGCCACCGACGACCAGCGGGTCTTCTACATCTCCCCGGACGGCGCCTTCCGCATCGGAATCCGGGTCAAGATGCCGGTGCCCGGAGGTCCGCTCGGAGTGATGCGGCAAGCCCACGCGAACGGACCGGAGACCAACCCCGGCTACCACGACGGCACGGTCGTCACGACGCGCCGCCACGAACTCCCGGGGGCGCTATGGGAGTTCACCTGGGACGGGTTCAGCCCCGCCGAGGGGGCGCGGCACACCTACGACCTCTGCTGGGACGAGAACGGCAGGATGTACGACATCTGGGTCTCCGCGCCCGTCGGCGAACTCGACCAGGCCAAACGCCACTTCGACACCGCCGTCGCCACCTTCGTCCCCGGCGCGCCCGGCACCGTCGCCCCCTGACGCCGTTCAGGTGCGCAGCACCACCAGGCCGTCGGCCGTCCGCAGAATCCCGGGGAGCAGCGGGGCGAAGGTCCGGGGGAGCGCCAGACACGGGACCCCGCCGTCCGGCGGCGCGTCGAAGAGGTACGCCGCCTCCGAGGCGCTGTCGCTGACCAGGTGCGGCCCGTCGGGCTCCTCGGCGGACCGGGGCAGCGGGGTCCGGAAGACCCTGCGCAGATGGCGCAGGGTCTCCGGGGTGACCGTCCCCTGTGCCGGGCCCGGTACGGCGGTCGGGTCGCCCGAAGCCTCCGGGGCGTCCGAGCCCCCGGAGGTACGGGAGGTCCCGTCCGCCCCGGGCGTCCGCGAGGCTTCCGCGGCGCCATCCGCCTCCGCCGCGTCACCCGGCTCCGCGACGTCCGGCGGGATCGCCCCCGCCAGCAGCAGCGCCAGCAGCACGGGCACCGCCTTGCGGCGCAGTGCCTCCGTGGCCTGCCGCAGCCGGTGCGCCTGCCCCCGGGGCAACGACAGCGCGAGGCTGCCGGCCGCTGCCCCGAGCGTGAGGGGCACCGCCGCGCAGACCACTCCGGGGGCGTACTCGCGCAGGTCGAAGACGGGCGCGCCCGGGGCCACGGAGTCGAGCACCGTGAACAGGGCCCGGCTGTCCGTGATGGTCCGGTCCGTGAGCCGGGCGGGCCGGTGCCGGGCCACGTGATCGGCGCGGCCGTCGTGGTCGAGCTGGCTGAGCAGGCATTTGCCCACCGCGCTGGCGTGCGCGGCCTCCCGGAGGTCGACCCACTGCCGCACGGGCGGGGTGCCGGGCCCGTCGGCCATCTGGGTGATGCGGACCTCGCCCTCCGCGTACCGGCTCAGGTACACGGCCGCGCCCGCGCTGTCCCTGGCCTGCGCCAGCGTGCGCTGGAGCTGGCGCGCGAGGCCCCGGTCGAGCGCCGGTCCGCGGGCGTACACCCCGACGCCGGGCCGGTACGCGTACCCCTCCTCGCACAGCATCGACAGCAGCGGCCGCAGCTCCGCCTCGGCCAGCCCGGCCTCCCGCCCGAGCCGCCCGGCCCGCACCCCGAGCGGCCGCCGCTCGAGGACCCGTACGACGGCCAGGGCGCGCCGCGCCAGCGTCAGGGCCTCGCCCCCGCCGGGCTGTACGGAGGTCTCCCGGGCCGCCGCCGTCAGCGCGGGGTGGCGCAGCGGGCCCGTACCCGGTCCGGGCAGCCGCGCCGGAGCGGGCGAGGGCGGCCGGAACACGTCCAGCACCCCGGACACCCCGGGCGCGGGCAGGGGCACCGGGCCCAGGTCGGGATCCTCGAGCTGTTCGACGTGGCGCAGTACGGCCGCCTGCGCGCACAGCCGCACCTCCCGCAGGTCCCGTGGTCCGCCCGGCCGGAATCCGCGCCGGCCCAGTTCCCGCGCCCAGAAACGGGCGTCGAGGTGTTCGCCGCGCCGGGAGTGGTCGAGGAAGAGGCAGTACGCGGCGTGCACGGTGCGCGAGCATCCGGAGCCGGCGGCGAACTGCCACCAGAACCGGGCACCTTCGCGCAGCCCGGCCAGGTGCAGCAGGCAGCCGAAGACGAGGGCTCCGGGCAGGTCGGCGTGGCCGTCGTCCGCGAACGCGTCGAGCCGCTCCCCGGCCCCCGGCGCGCACACGCGGGCCAGGCAGGCGGCCTTGAGGTCGAGCCTGGCCCGCTCCGCGTCCAGCGGGAGGTCCCGCGCGGGATCGCACCAGCCCGGCCCCCGGCGCCGGCCGGACGTCCCGCGCCGCCCGGAGACCGGCAGCGCGGAGGGGTCCGGGCCGTAGGCGCGTCCCTCGTCGCCGCGCAGCAGCCTCGCCTCCGCCGCGCCCAGGTCGTAGTGCGGGTAGCGGTCGCGCACGCGCGCGCGCGTCAGGAACTCCGCCAGGGAACGGGGGAGTCCGGCGTCCTCGCGCCGGGTGCCGCGACCCGCGTCGCGGCTCATGACCCGGCGGACGTGTCGAGCAGTACGGCGAGCCGTCGCTGCGCCTGGCCGAGCTGGGAGCGGACCGTGGCCTCGTCCACGCCCATGATGGAGGCCGCCTCGCCGGGGGTGCACTCGAGGCCGTACCGCAACAGCACGGTGTCGCGCTGCCGTTCGGCGAGGCGGGACACGGCGGAGTAGAAGCGGATGGCGTCGGTGAGCACCCCGAACTGGTCGGCCTCCGCGTGGTCCTCCTTGAGCGCGGCCTCGAAGGCACTGGTGTCCATCGGTTCCGGCCAGGGGCTGCGGACGTACTGGCGGCGGGCGATCCGCTGCTTCAGCACGGTCCACGCGTAGGCGTCGAGCCGGTCCATGTGCAGCATCCGCAGCCACTCGCCCATGATCGAGTCGAAGGCGGCGTCGACGGCTTCCTCGGCCGCCGCGTCGGATCCCAGCTGCAGGTACGCGAACCGCATGTAGGAGGGGCGCCGGTCGGTGTGGAAGGCCCAGTAGGACAGGCGTGCGCGCGGATCCCACTGGCTCATGGGCGTCGGCCGCCGTCGCCGGCTCGGCAGACCCACGGCTCCGCCACCGGACTCCTCCGGACCGCTGCCATCGCTCACCGCTCCACCCCATCCCGTGTGCGGGGCAAGGAAATCAGCGCGGGCGCATCCGGGGGGCGCAGAGAGCGAACCTGGAGGCATTGCGTTCAGTGATGACCGATCAATGAACGGAGCCGATCACCTCGGTGCTCTACCAGCACGAACGCAGAGGCCGCCCTCTCGTGCACGCGTTCCCCTCCCCGTGGGGGGCGCACAGCGTGGACCATCCCACGATTCACTCGTTTGTCGGAGAGTGTGGGCACCACACGGCGATTCTCGATCACCGCCGTGGAGCAGTACCCCCAGCTCGTGCGGCTCGCCTACGTGACGCTCCCGGTCTCCCCGGGCCGCCACGCCCGGGTGCTCCTGGCGCACAAGGCGTCCAGCGGGCCCTGCCGCGCGGGGGCCGCGGCGCCACCGGCGCCACCGGGGCCACCGGCCCGCGCGACCGCCGCGTGCGGACGCCTCGGCCGGCACCTGCTCGCGGATACCCGGTGGCGGTCGCCGGCCGGCCGCTGGTACCTGCTGGCGGCGGGCAGCCGCGAGTCGCCGGCATCACGGCGGCCGGCGCCGTCCGGGCGGAGGCGGCCGGCCGCGCCCTGGCGGTACCCGTGGCCGGTCCGCAGGGCGCCGGGATCTCCCTGACCGGCAGGCCGGCCGGCGGCGCACCGATCACCGCGCTCGACGCAGGCGCGGGCGGCCGGGACTGAACTCCGGTCCGGCGCCCCCGTCCCCCGCTGTACCATGGCCGCAACGCGAGGGCCGTGACGCAGAGGTCACCACCCTCGCTTTTGCGTTACGGCCACCACCGTCCACCCCGCAGAAATACGGCACGTGGCGTTTCGGCGGTTCGATACGATGAACCGAACGTCACGCTGTACCGGCATAGATGAAATGGAGCATCCGAGGATGGCTCGACACCTGATCACCAGCGCGCTTCCCTACATCAACGGGATCAAGCACCTGGGCAACATGGTCGGGTCGATGCTTCCGGCGGACGTGTACTCCCGGTACCTCCGCCAGCGCGGCCACGACGTCCTCTACATCTGCGCCACCGACGAGCACGGCACCCCCGCGGAGCTCGCCGCCAAGGCGGCCGGCATCTCGGTCTCCGAGTTCTGCGCGCAGGCACACGACGCCCAGAAGGCGGTCTACGACGGCTTCGAGCTGTCCTTCGACTACTTCGGCCGCAGCTCCTCCGCCCAGAACGCCGAGATCACCCAGCACTTCGCCCGGCGCCTCCAGGAGAACGGCTTCATCGAGGAGCGCGCGATCCGGCAGGTCTACTCGCCGGTCGACGGCCGCTTCCTGCCGGACCGCTACGTCGAGGGCACCTGCCCGCACTGCGGGTACGACAAGGCCCGCGGCGACCAGTGCGAGAACTGCACCCGCGTCCTGGACCCCACGGACCTGATCGAGCCCCGCTCGGCCATCTCCGGCTCCACCGAGCTGGAGGTCCGCGAGACCAAGCACCTCTTCCTCCTGCAGTCCAAGCTGCAGCACGAGGTCGAGGCCTGGGTCGCGCAGCACGAGGACGAATGGCCGCAGCTGGCCTCCTCCATCGCCCGCAAGTGGCTGACCGAGGGCCTGCACGACCGCGCCATCACGCGTGACCTCGACTGGGGCGTCCCCGTCCCCGCCGACACGTGGCCCGAACTGGCCGCCGACGGCAAGGTCTTCTACGTCTGGTTCGACGCCCCGATCGAGTACATCGCCGCCACCAAGGAGTGGTCGGACGCCGACCCGGACCACCGCGACTGGAAGTCCTGGTGGTACGAGGCGGAGGACGTCCGCTACACCGAGTTCATGGCCAAGGACAACGTCCCGTTCCACACGGTGATGTTCCCCGCCACCGAACTCGGCGTCTGCGAGCCCTGGAAGATGGTCGACTACGTCAAGGCCTTCAACTGGCTGACGTACTACGGCGGCAAGTTCTCGACCTCGCAGAAGCGCGGCGTCTTCACCGACCAGGCCCTCGAGATCCTGCCGGCCGACTACTGGCGCTACTTCCTCATCGCCAACGCGCCCGAGTCCGACGACTCCTCCTTCACGTGGGAGCACTTCACCGCCACGGTGAACAAGGACCTCGCCGACACCCTCGGCAACTTCGTCAACCGCGTGCTCTCCTTCTCGCGCAAGCGCTTCGGCGACGACGTCCCCGCGGGCAACGCGGCCGGCGAGGCCGAGGCCAAGCTGGGCACGCAGATCGCCGAGCTGCTGGCCGAGTACGAGGGCCACATGGACACCCTCCAGTACCGCAAGGCCGCCGCCGCCCTGCGCGCCCTGTGGTCCGCCGGAAACTCCTACCTGGAGGAGAAGGCCCCCTGGCTGGAGATCAAGACCGACCCCGAGGGCGCGGCCCTCACGCTGCGCACCGCGATGAACCTCATCCACCTCTACTCGGTGGTCTCCGAGCCCTTCATCCCGGCCTCGGCGCGCGCCATGCGCTCCGCCTTCGACCTCGCCGACGACACGGCGACCTGGATCAGCCCGGAGCAGGCCGCCTCGCTCGACGCGGTGCCGGCGGGTACGCCGTTCACGGTGCCGCCCGTGCTCTTCGCGAAGATCACCGAAGAGGACCTGGACTCGTACCGCGAGCGCTTCGGCGGTACCCCGGAGGCCTGAGCCTTCCGAGTCCTCCGTACGGCGAACTGACGCAGGGGCGCGACCTTCCGGGGTCGCGCCCCTGCGGCGCGTCCGGGCTCCGGGGTAGGGAAAACCCCACCCGCAGGACTCCACTTCGCCGTGCAGACCGGGCGGGGGGCCCTTGGCTGCAATGGAGCCATGACCCCTTCCCGTACCCCGCAGGCTCCCTGGGCGTCCGTCGGCTGGCTGCTCGCAACCGCCTGGGCGCTGTCCTTCCCCCTGTTCTCCACCCTCGGACCGCACCGGCTGTGGGGCTGCTGCGCGGCCGTCGGATACCTCGCCGCCGCGGTCCTCACCGTCCGGTCGCCGCGCGCCGCCCTCGCCGCGAGCCTGACGGGAGCGATCGCCGTGCCCCTGCTGTGGCTCGTGCTGAGCGGGCAGGGCCAGTCCGAGGTGACGGTCATCGAACGCTCCGGACGCCTGCTCCTGGAGACCGGCCGCCTCTACGTCGACCACCCGGCCGGAGTGGAGGAGTACACCCCCTACCTGACGGGCATGGCGCTCTTCGGCATTCCGCGCGCGGTGCTGGGCGGCCCGCTGGGCGATGCCCGTCTCTGGTGCGCGGCCGCCCTGTTCGGCGGCATGCTCGCCGGGCGGCGGCTGCTGGGGGGCGAGCGCTCCGGCCTGCTGCCGCTGCTGGTGGCCTCGCCGGTGGTGGCCCTGCCCCTGGTCGTGAGCGGGGTGGACCTGCCGCTGGCCGGGCTGCTCTGCCTGGCGCTGGCGGCCGCCGGCGCCGGGCGGCCGGCCCTGGCCGGGGCGGCCCTCGCGGGGGCCTGCGCACTGAAGTGGACGGCGCTCCCCGCGGTGGCGGTGGCGGTCGCCCTGCTCGCCGTCTGCCGGGGCAGGGGGCCGGCGGTGCGCTGCGCTCTGGTGGCGGTGCTCGGCTCGGCCGCGCTGATCCTGCCGAGCGCGGTCCTCCAGCCGGCGGAGCTGCTGCGGCAGGTGTTCGCGTTCCCGATGGGCCGGGCCGAGGTCCCGACCCCGGCGAGCAGCCCGCTGCCGGGGCACCTGCTGGCCGAACTGGGCTCCTGGGGATGGTACGTGACGGCGGCGCTGCTGGTCCTGGGCGGACTCGCCGTCGCGGTGTCCCTGTGGGCGCGCCCGCCCCGTACGGTCGTGGCGGCCGCGGACCGCCTCGCGATCGGCCTCACCCTGGCCTTCGCCCTGGCCCCCGCGGGCCGGTTCGGCTACCTCGCGCTGCCCCTGCTGCTGTCCGTCTGGGCCCGCTCCTTCACCGTCGCCGACGCCCCGGCCACGGCCTCCCGGATCGTGGCGCGCTCGCCCGGAACGACCGCTCCCGGGAAGCCGGCCGGTCAGCGGGCCTGACACCAGCCTGACACCCGGGCGGGGTCACGGGACCGCGCGCCGGCTCCAGGAAAACCCGGTCGCTGTCGGTACCAGGTTCCTGAAACCCTGCCGGCATGACCCCGGACCCCGTCGACCAGGCTCGACGTCTTGCGCGTGACCGCTTTCCCGATGCGCTCGCCGTGATCCTCGCCGGGTCGACGGCTGCGGGGCGGGCTACCGCGAGCAGCGACCTGGACATCGTGGTGCTCGTCGGGGACGGTGGCGAGACCCGTCGGGAGACGATCCGGTTCGAGGGGCGTGTCGTGGAGCTGTTCATCCACACCCGTGCCGGTCTCGCGGACCTCTTCGCAGCGGATTTCGCCACACGTCGGGGGGTCCTGCAGAGCATGTATGCCACCGGTCTCGTCCTGGTCGACGCGAACGGCGAGGCCGAGCGGGCCCGCGCCCTGGCCGCTGCGGACCTCCGCCACGGTCCGCCGGCGCTGGAAGCGGAGGCGGTCGAAACGAAGAGGTACGGGCTGACCGACGCGCTGGACGATGTCGCCGACGCCGGCGACCCGATCGAGCGCCTCGCGGTGGCCGGTTTCGTTCTCGGCGCCGCGGCCGATCTGCTCTGCGACCACCACCACGCCTGGATCGGCGGCGGGAAGTGGCTGCCACGGCGTCTTCTGGAGGCGGACGCGGAGCGTGGGGCCGCCCTGCTCCATGGGCACCTGCACCTGTGCAGGTCGGGCGACCCGGGACTCATGATCGACGCGGCATCGGGGATCCTCGACCTGGTCGGCGGGGCTCTTCGCGAGGGTTATCGCAGGACCTGGCACGGCCGTCGTGGGTGAGGGGCGCTCCGCCGACGGCGAGTGCGTGCGGGACCCGCGGGACGCGGGGCGTGCGGCCTGCCGGGCCTACGCAGACCAGGATCGGCTCCCGTATCGAAACCCCGCACGGCGGCGGCAGGGCGTTTCGCACCGCGGGGCTGCTCTTCCTCGTCAGCTGCCCGATGATGGCGCTGGCGGCCTACGCCCTGGTCTGGGAGTCCTCGGCGGGCTTCGTCCCCCGCTGGCCCGCTGGGGCATGCGGACCCGGCCCGGGCAGGGCCTTGCCGCGCACGCGACGGGATGACCACGCAGGAGGTGCCGGGAGTCTTCCGCCCGGCGCGGAAAGTGCTCCGAGGCGGTTCCCCGGGCCTTCCGCCGTACGGATCGCAGCCCTCGGTGCCCGGTGCCCCCTCCGCGGTCCCTACGGTGTCTGCGTGCCGCGGAGGTGGGCCAGGACCGCCAGGACGCGGCGGTTGCCCTCCGCCGGGTCGAGGTCGAGCTTCATGAAGATGCTGCTCGCATGCTTGACCACGGCGGCCTCCGTGACGAACAGCCGCGCCGCCAAGGCCTGGTTGTTCAGGCCCTCCGCCATCAGCGTCAGCACCTCCCGCTCGCGCGGCGTGAGCCGGGCCAGCGGCCGGCCGGCGTTCTGCGCGCCGAGCAGCACCCGGACCACCTCCGGGTCGATGACCGTCTGGCCGTCCGCGACCCGCTGGAGGGCGACCAGGAACTCCGCCACCTCTCCGACCCGGTCCTTGAGCAGGTACCCGAGCCCGGCGGAGCCGCCGGCCGGGGAGTCCGCGGTGAACAGCTGGGTCGCGTACGCCGTGGCCACGTACTGCGAGAGGACCAGGACCGGCAACGAAGGGTCCCGTTCGCGGAGTTCGAGCGCCGCCCGCAGGCCCTCGTCGCGGAAGTCCGGGGGCATCCTGACATCGGTCACCACGACGTCCGGCCGCTCGGCGGCCACCGCGCTCAGCAGTTCCCCCGCGTCGCCGACGGCCGCGAGCACCTCGTGGCCGCCGCGCGTGAGCAGTTCCGTCAGCCCGGCACGCAGCAGGACCGAGTCCTCGGCGAGGATCAGCCGGAGCACGGTACCTCCACCCGGAGCTCGGTCGGACCGCCCACGGGACTCGAGACCACCAGCCTGCCCCTCGACATCGCCACCCTGTCCGCGAGACCCGCCAGGCCCGCCCCCGCGCCGGGATCGGCCCCGCCGCAGCCGTCGTCGGTGACGGTGAGGGTGAGCCGGCCGCCTTCGACCCTGCCGGCGACGGCGACGTGCGAGGCGCCACTGTGCTTGGCCGCGTTCGCCAGCGCCTCCGTGACCGTGAAATAAGCCGTTCTCTCCACGGAACCGGCCAGGCGGGGCACGTCCAGGTCCACGCTCACCGGCACCGGATGGCGCAGCGCCACCTCCGCGACGGCCGCCGCCAGCCCGTGATCGGTCAGCACCTGCGGGTGGATCCCCCGCACCAGGTCACGCAGTTGGGTCAGCGCCCGCTGCGCCTCGCCGCGGCCCCGCGCCACCAGCGCGGCGGCGTCGGCCGCCCCGGGCACCTTGCCCAACTCCATCTCGGCCAGCCCCAGCGTCATGCTCAGCGCCACCAGCTGCTGCTGCGCCCCGTCGTGCAAGTCCCGTTCGATGCGCCGCCGTTCCGCCTCGAAGGCGTCGACGAGCCGGATCCGTGACCGGGTCAGTTCCAGCACCCGGGCATCCTCCTCGCGGGGGCCGAGCAGCAGCCGGGCCGCCTTCACCTGGGCGCCCGCGAGCAGGGCTGCCGCGTAGGCGGTGACCACGAGCCCGGCCAGCCCGGCCGCGGTGCCGCCCAAGGCCTCCAGCGGGCCGGAGACCGGTTCACCGGGAACCAGCATCACCGTGTCGGGGGCGACGGCCCAGACGAAGACCGGAGCCGCGACGAGGAGCAGGGAGAAGGAGAGCAGGCCGACGACCCCGAACCCGGCCGGGGCGAAGACCACCCCGAGCAGCGCCGCGTAGCCGAACTCCCGCCAGGTCGCCCGTTCCCGCAGCCGCGTGCGCAGCCAGGCGGCCGCCCCGGCCCCGGCCAGCGAGGTGTGCGGATCCGCCACCGCCAGCGGCTCCACGCAGCGCAGCCGGCGCCGTTCGAGGCTCCCGAGGGGTACGGCGGCGGCCACCGCCGCGAGCAGCAGGAGCAGCCCGATCCCGGCGACGGCCGTCAGGACCCCGAGCCCGACCAGCAGGGCGAGCACCACCGCCGCCGGGTAGCCGACGAGGAAGCCGCTGCCGAGGTAACCCCAGCAGCGCCAGGGCCACCAGGAGCGCAGCAGGAACCGTCCGGGCCTTCGCATCGCGGCCCATACGGCGACGGGCGGTTCATCGGAGTCGGCCATGCGGACAACCCTATGACCTGACCGGAGGTCACATCGCCGCGCCTGGCGCGCACCGCGCCTCCACACGGGATCTTGACCTGTCCGCAGGCGTGTCGAAGCCGGGCGTTGATCGTTTCTTCAGGCGTAACCCTCATCCCTGCTGCGGAATCGGGAGAACGCGCGGTGACCGCTTGGCAGTACTTCGCCGGGGCCGGCCTGGTGGCGGCGCTCTGTCCGCTGCATGGTCACATGGAGGTCGCCGAAGACGGCCACGGACGAGGTGCCCGGGTCGACCTGTGCGTCCCGGCCGGCTCGGAGCCCGGGCAGCCCGCGGCGTCGCCCTCCGTACGGGCCGTGCCGCCGGGACGGGTGACCGCGCACGGCCCCGCGCACCCGACCGTGCGGCACCCCGGGCAGGGTCCGCTCCCGCGGCCGGCTCCGTGGCCGGCTCCGCGGCGAGGCCCGGCGGCGTCCGCCCCGGGGCCGACGGCGCAGGCGGTGGCCGGGGTGGCGCAGCCGCTGGTGGCCGCGGCGGAGGAGCCCGCAGCGGCGCCGACGCCGGTGGCCGAAGCGGCGGCTCCGGGCCGGGGCGCAGCCGTGGCCGGGCCCGCGAGCCGCTTCCACGTGCGCCCGTACCACTCGTCGGCACTGGCGCGGCGCGGCCCGGACGGCATGTCCACCCTGATGCTCATGGTCGTCGTGACCACCCCCGCGGTGCTGGCCGCCGTCGCGCTGCGGCCGCGTTCCAAGAGCCGCGGCTGAACGTGCAGTCCGTTCACCTCAACCTACGGAGAACCCTCGTGTCCGAATGGCTGGTCCTGGCCATCGCCATGGCGCTCGTCTGCGCCGTCGTCTTCGCCTTCACCGCGCTCCGGCACCGCCGGGTCGCCGACGACGAGGACACCAGCGAGACCCCCGACGTCATCGAGTACATGGTGATGATGGTCGGCGTGGTCTACGCGATCGTGCTCGGCCTGGCCATCGCGGGCGTCTGGGAGGCGCGCGGCGCCGCCGAGGACAGCGTGCGCCGCGAGGCCCAGTCGCTGTACGAGGTCACCCAGCGGGCCGATGTCTATCCGGCTCCCGTCCGCGACCGGATCCGGGGCGAGGTGAACGCGTACGTCTCGCACACCGTCGGCGTGGACTGGCCGCGGCTGACCTCCGGGGAGGGCGCGTCCGTGGAGGGCGGCGAGCTCCTCGGCAGGCTGCGCGGCGACGTCACCCACCAGAGTCCGGGCAACGAGCTCCAGGCGCAGGCCTACCAACCGCTGCTGGACCACATCGCGGCCGCCGACGACGCCCGCCACGAGCGGACGCAGAGCGACGCGTCGACGCTGCCCGGCGTGGTCTGGCTGGGCCTGGTGGTGGGCGGGCTGGTCACCGTCGGGCTGATCTTCGCCCTGCAGATCCGGCGCTCGGGCCGCGAACTCCTGCTGGCGGGGCTGTTCAGCGCGCTGATCGTGTTCCTGCTGTTCATGGTGTGGAGCTTCGACGCGCCCTTCGGCCGGGAGGGCATCGATTCGGCGGCGCCGTTCGAGGACCTGTTCCCGGCCCTCTCCCTGGCCGCCGGACGCTGATCAGCGGTGCGAAGGACCCGGCCGGTTCAGAGCGCCGCCGGGGAGGCCTGGCGGCGGAACTCGGCGACCACCGGCGAGTTCCGCAGGGCGTGCGAGATCCGTACGAGGTCGCGCGGCCCGTCGGCGGCCTGCGGGGCCCCCTCCTCGCTGGCCCCGATGACCCGCCCCTCGGGGTCGGCGGAGCGGGCCCGTACGGCGGCGGCGACCATGGCCGCGTCGGCGACGGCGCGCGCCGTCACCTCGTCGGCGCCGGCGGCGAGGGCCCGCGCGAGGGCTTCGTCCCGGTGGTCCTGGTCGAAGTACGGGCCGAGGTGCAGGAAGCCGTCGTGGATGTCGGACTCGC
Source organism: Streptomyces sp. NPDC006544 (assembly GCF_040611715.1). Lineage (NCBI taxonomy): Bacteria > Bacillati > Actinomycetota > Actinomycetes > Kitasatosporales > Streptomycetaceae > Streptomyces > Streptomyces sp. NPDC006544. The sequence continues at coordinate 29,832 of NZ_JBEXOV010000043.1, forward strand.
GCTGGATCATCCGGAGCTCCGCCGCGGACCACCAGGCCATCCGCACGCCGGGGACGCCCTCGGGCCCGGCGGTCCGCACCTCGTGCCAGAGCGTGCCGAGACGCCGGTAGGTGGCCCAGTTGCCCAGGCTGTCCGCGAGGCGCTGGCACACGAGCGGGAGCACGAAGCCGACGGCGCTCACGAGCGCGCCGAGCGAGGCGACGGGCGGGGCGACCGAGGTGCTGAGCCAGTCCAGGTCGTGGCCGGCCCAGCGGGCGACGACGGCGGTCATCTTGGTGGCGTCGTAGCTGAGGTTGAAGAGGTACCCCACGACGATGATCATCAGGCCGACGCGGAGCCAGCCGCGGACCTGGAGGGACCAGCGCCAGCACATCGCGACCATCACGACGGCGGCCACGTTGTGCGCCAGCAGGTAGAGCGCGATCAGTTCCCGCATGAACGCGGTGTTGGCGTAGTACGTGTCGAAGTCCCGCAGCCGCTCCTCGGGGGCCCGGCCGAGGGCGAACAGCAGCGTGAGCATCACGATCACGGCGGCGTAGCCGAGGATCCATCGGCGCGAGACGCGCCGGGTCTGCTCCGGATGTCCGCCGCGCCAGTTGACGATCAGGACGAGGCAGGCGGCGCTGAAGGCGGTGATCAGGCAGTAGACGAGCGGGGCGGAGAAGTTGGGGACGCCCGTCCAGCGGTTGACCGCCTCGATGGTGGGCGGGGCGGCGAAGGTGAACACCGCTCCGGCCAGGGTCAGCAGGGCGCAGACCGATCGCAGCAGCGGGTCGCGCCAGTTGTGCCGTAGCGCCGGCAGTTTGAAGGCGAGGGCGATCGCCATCGCCGCTGCCGGTATGTAGTAGTCCTGGCCGTTCAACGGTCGTTCCTGTGCCCCCGGTATCCGAGCGAGGCCTCGATGCGGCCCGCCAGCTGATCACGTTGTGCCGGTGCCCGGTGGCTGGCCGATCCGGCCAGCCAGGTGCGGCACCTGCTGCCCAGCAGTAAACCGAACGTCTCCGCTTCGGTCTCCTCCTGGACGTCGGCGCGCGTGCGCGCGGCGACGCGTCGTACGGTCTCGCCGATGTCGGCCTCGTCCGACAGCAGCCGGGCGGCGACGGCGGCGCCGTCGACGTGGTGGCTGCAGTGGCCGGCCTTCATGTGCCACAGCTCGTGACCGAGGATCACCAGCTGATGGTCGGGTGCGGTGCGTTCCTCGATGACCACCAGATCGCGGTCCGCCATGTCGAGCCACAGGCCGCTGGCCGTCCCCGGCGGGAACGAGGCCATCCGGAACTCCACCCGGCGGCCGCGGTGTTTGCTCATGCCCTCGCAAAGGGCGGCGTAGAGGTCTACGGGCTCCACGGGCGCGGTCAGCGTGATGCCGGCCACCAGCTCCCCGCACAACCGCCGCTGCTCTCTGCCTATGCTCACCGTTCTCCCCGTCGGCGCGGATCCGGATCAGGACTCAAGGATCAGACCCAGACTTTCGACTGGGTCAGGATTCGTTCGGTTTGACGCTTTCGAGGAGCATGTCCAGCCATTCGGTCACCTTGTCCCGGTGCTTGTCGCTGGGCAGTTGGGCGGCCCGCCAGGCGATGCCCCGTACTCCGTGGTTCTGCAGAAGTCTTGCCAGCGGATCGCCTGCCGAAGCGGCCGCGGCCGGTGCGGTTTCCCGCGCGCGGCCCGCGAAGTCCTGGAGCAGCTCCTGCTCGGTCCGCTGGAGCGCGTCCGTGAGGGCGTCGGTGTCGTGGGCGGTGAGGAAGCCGGCGTGCACTCCGAAGAAGCGCTGGATCGCGTCACAGTGCTCCATGGTCGGCCGGCGGTCGCCGTTGATCAGGGCTCCGGCCTGCTGGCGCGACATGGCGGCGCCGTCCGCGATCTCCTGCTGGGTGTAGCGGCGCCCGTTGGGCTTGACGCGGGTGCGCCGCAGCAGGTCGAGGCGCTGGAGGAAACGGGTCTGGAGATCGGGTTCGCCGGCCGGCCGGCCGTCCAGCAGGCTCCGCACCACGTCGGCGGGCACGCCGGAGGCCTCGGAGAGGCGGCGCAGGTCGAATACCTGGTTCAGGTCGCGGCCCATCTTGCCGGCGAGCTCGGCGACGCGCGTGACGGTTGCCGCCAGGAGCGCGTTGGCCACCGCGACGGGAGCCGGGAAGCCGTCTGTCACCAGTGGTTCTCCTAGATCGCGCGAGGTCGGGGTGCGGGCACGTGGCAGGCTCCTGGAATCTATCCGGTCTCCGTGCGCAGGGCTAGAACTTGCCACAGCTGTGGCGGGAATGAGCTGTCAAGAGGCTGGAATTGCCACAATAGTTGACACTCGAATGAAGTCGGTAGCAGGATCGCCACACGGAAATGAAGATCCAGACCGTATTTTTTTAAGAGGGGGAGCTCTCGGTGCCACATCTCGCAGCGGTGGGCCCGTCCGAAGGACTCGCCCACGTCGGTGGGGAGCGCCTGTCAGGCGAGGAGTCCGCACGCGGCGCCGTGCGGTCGGAGCGGCGCAAGGAGATTTTGCGCCAGCGCCGGGAGGAACTGGGGCTGAGCCAGGAGGACATGGCCGCGCGGCTGCGCATCAGCGTGCGGGCGTACGGGAACTGGGAACGCGGCCTGGTCAAGGAGTGGACCGACCGCAAACTGCTCGCCCTGGCCGAGGCCCTGGAGATGGGCGAACGGCAGTGCTTCTGGCTCTTCCGCGTCATGGTCGACCGCGACCCGCCCCCCACCTGGCGGGGCGCCGAGGACAGCCGGCTGCCCGACGACCCGGCCCAGCGCGACTACCTCTGCGACTACGCGGCCCTCATGGAGGCCCTTCCGTACCCGAGTTTCCTCGTGGACCACCGCTGGGACGTGGCCCTGACCAACTCGGCCTTCGACCGGCTCTTCCAGTCCGTGCGACCGCACCCGACGGCCCTGCCGGACGACAACTTCCTGCGCTTCGTACTGTTCCACCCGGACGCCGCGGCCGTGCTGGAAGACCACGAACCCTCCTGGTGCGTACCGCTGCTGGCCCGGTTCTCCACCGCGCTGGCCGCGTCCCCCGAGGACGAGGGCCTGCGCAGCATCCGCCAGGAGGTGGCCCGCGACCCGTTCATGGAGGCCGCCTACCGGTACGGGGTGCCGCACTGGCTGAGCACGTACGGGGCCGAGGCCGCCGAGCAGGACGGCGCCGTGCGCTCGGTGCGCCACCCCGACCCGAGCTGGGGCCTGGTGCGCTGCCGCCTGGTGGCCGAATCCAGCCCCATGCTCGACGGCATGGGACTGACCCGGATGACCCTGGTCCTCTCGGCACCGCTGGGCCCGCCGACCGGCCCGGTCCGGGGCGGCCCGGACCCGCTGCCGCACCATGCGCCGCGGCTGCGCGCCGTGCCCTCGCCCCGGGACTGACGGGCGAGGGCCCTGCCGTCGCCGGCGGACCGGCGCGGCGGGTGACACTGGTGCCACGAAACGTGGCATCGCGAAGGGCGGTAAGGGCGTGCGGCTGACGATCCTCGGCGGGGGCGGCTTCCGGGTACCGCTCGTCTACGGAGCCCTGCTGGGCGACCACGCCGAAGGCAGGGTGTCGCACGTGACCCTGTACGACGAGGACGCCGCCCGGCTCGGTGCCATGGCGCGGGTGCTCGCGGGCCAGGCGACCGCCGCCGACGTCACGGACGCCCCCCACGTCACGGCCACCACCGACCTCGACGCGGCCCTGCGCGGAGCCGACTTCGTCTTCTCGGCCATCCGCGTCGGCGGGCTCGACGGGCGCGCCGCGGACGAGCGCATCGCGCTGGCCGAGGGGGTCCTGGGCCAGGAGACGGTGGGCGCGGGCGGGATCGCGTACGGCCTGCGGACGGTGCCGGTGGCGCGCGAACTCGCGCGCAGGATCGCCCGTACCGCTCCCGAGGCGTGGGTCATCAACTTCACCAACCCGGCCGGAGTGGTGACCGAGGCCATGGCCGAGGAGCTCGGGGAGCGGGTCATCGGGATCTGCGACTCGCCCGTCGGCCTCGGGCGTCGGATCGCCAGGCTGCTCGGCGCGCGGCCGCAGGACGCCTGGATCGACTACGTCGGCCTCAACCATCTGGGCTGGGTGCGCGGGCTGCGGATCGGCGGACGCGACGAGCTGCCGCGCCTGCTGGCGGACACCGAGGCGCTGGAATCCTTCGAGGAGGGGCGGCTCTTCGGGGCCGAGTGGCTGCGCTCGCTGGGGGCGATCCCGAACGAGTACCTGCACTACTACTACTTCAACCGTGACACGGTGAGGGCGTACCGGGAGGCCGGGCAGACGCGCGGAGCGTTCCTGCGCGACCAGCAGCGCGGGTTCTACGCCGAGGCCGCCCGGCCCGGCCTGGGCGCCGGCGCGGCCCTGAGCGCCTGGGACCGGACCCGGGCCGAGCGCGAGGCCACGTACATGGCCGAGAACCGCGAGGTCGCCGGGGTCGGCGAGCGCGACGAGAGCGACCTGGAATCGGGAGGGTACGAGAAGGTGGCCCTCGCGCTCATGCGGGCGATCGCCCGGGACGAGCGCGCCACCCTGATCCTCAACGTCCGCAACCGCGGCACGCTCGCGGTGCTCGACGCGGACGCCGTCATCGAGGTCCCGTGCCTGGTCGACGCGAACGGGGCCCACCCGGTGGCCGTCGACCCGCTGCCCCTGCACGCGGTCGGCCTGGTGACCTCGGTCAAGGCCGTCGAGCGGGAGGTCCTGGCGGCCGCGGCCGGCGGATCGCGGGCGACCGCCGTCAAGGCCTTCGCCCTGCACCCGCTCGTGGACTCGGTCGGGGTGGCGAGGCGGCTGGTGGACCGCTACGCGGCCGAGCACCCGGGGCTGGATTACCTGCGCTGACGCCGCGGCCGCGGGCGCACCCGGACGGCCCATCGCCGCATGCGGCCGGCCGGGGGCGCTGTGAGAGTGCGAGGTGTGACCACAGCCTCCGCCGTACCCGCCGCGGCGCCGCCCGTCCTCGACCGGCGCAGGCGCAACGTCATCTTCGCCACGATCATGCTGGGCGTACTGCTGGCGGCGCTCGACCAGACGATCGTCGGCACGGCCCTGCCCACGATCGTGGCGGACCTCGGCGGCGGGGACCACATGTCCTGGGTCGTGACCTCCTACCTCCTCACGGAGACGGTCGCGACGGTGCTCGTCGGCAAGTTCGGCGACCTCTTCGGCCGGAAACTGGTCTTCCAGGTCTCCGCCGTCATCTTCATCACCGGTTCGTTCCTGTGCGGCCTGGCGAGCAACATGACCCTGCTCATCGTGTGGCGGGGCGTGCAGGGCATCGGCGCCGGCGGCCTCATGGTGACCTCGATGGCCCTCATCGCCGACGTGGTCCCGCTGCGCGAACGCGGCAAGTACCAGGGCGCGATCGGCGCCGTCTTCGGCGTCGCCACGGTGATCGGCCCCCTGCTCGGCGGCTTCTTCACCGACCACCTGACCTGGCGCTGGGCCTTCTACGTCAACGTCCCCATCGCCGTGGTGGTGGTCATCGCGGCCGCGCGGACCATCCCGTCCGTACGGGCCGCGGGGAAGCCCGTCATCGACTACCTGGGCATCGCGCTGGTCACGGTCGGCGCCGGCGCCCTGATCCTGGCCACGAGCCTGGGCGGCAACGAGTACGCCTGGAGTTCGCCGCTCGTCATCGGACTGTTCGCGGGCGGCGCGGCGGCCCTGGCGCTCTTCTGCGTGGCCGAGACGCGGGCCGTCGAACCGATGCTGCCGATGAGGCTGTTCCACAACCCCGTCTTCTCGGTCTGCTCGGTCCTCAGCTTCGTCGTCGGGTTCGCGATGCTCGGCGCGATGACCTTCCTCCCGACGTACTTGCAGTACGTGGACGGGGACTCGGCCATGCTCTCGGGCGTACGGACGCTCCCGCTGGTCGTCGGCCTGCTCATCGCCTCCGTCTTCAGCGGCACCGTCACGAGCAGGACCGGCCACTACCGGATCTTCCCGATCGTGGGCTGCGCCGTGATGGGGCTCGGCCTCTACCTGCTGTCGCGGATGGGCCCGGGGACGAGCGCCTGGCTGGAATCGCTGTACATGTTCGTCCTCGGTGCCGGCATCGGCCTGTGCATGCAGGTGCTGACCATCGCCGTGCAGAACACCGTGGACTACGCCGACCTCGGCACCGCGACCTCGGGCGTCACGTTCTTCCGCACGCTCGGCAGCGCCTTCGGCACCGCCGTCTTCGGCACGATCTACGCCAACACCCTGCAGCCCGCGCTGACGAAGGCCGTCGCGGAGGCGGCGCGCCTCACGGGCCAGGACCCGCAGCAGCTCGGCAAGGCGGCGATGAGCCCGCAGGGCGTGCACGGACTCGATCCGGTGGCGGCCGAACCGGTCGTCCGCGCGTACGCGGACACCCTCCAGACGGTGTTCCTGTGGACCGTGCCGGTGGCGGTCGTGGGCTTCGTCGTCGCACTGTTCCTCAAGCAGGTGAAACTGCGCGACAGCGCCCGCGCCGCCTCCACGGACATGGGCGACGGCTTCGGCTCGCCGACCACGGCGTCCGGGGACTCGGCCAAGCTGCTGGAGCTGGCGGTCGGCAAACTGGTGCGGAGCATGGGCGCGGACACCGCGCGCGGGATCGTCGCCGCGTCGGACACCCGGCTGGACATGGCCGGCGCGTGGGCGGTGATGCAGGTGGACCTGATGACCCGCACGGTCGGCCACGCGAGCCTCGGTTTCATGGCGGCGCGGCGGCACCTGCCCCCGGAGGTCCTGCTGCCGGTGTTCGAGCGGATGGTGGAGGAGGGCTACCTGACGCGGCAGAACGGTTTCTACACGCACACCCCGGCGGGGGAGCGCGAAGCGGGAGTCATCTCGGGCGCGTGGGCGCAGTGGCTGGGCGACCAGTTGGAGAAGGACCGCGGCCGCCCGCGCAGCGCCGAACTGCGGGTGGCCGCGGACGCGATCGCCAAGCGGCTGCTGGCGGAGGACCTGGACGACGGGAACTTCGCGCCGCGCGCGATGGCGGGGCGGCCGTAGGGGGCGCGCGGGGATCGGGCGCACGGGAACTTCCGGACCGTCACGAGCGTCTGAACGGGGGAGGGCAGACGATCACGGGGAGGGGTCGGGGATGAGGCTCACGCTGGCGGAGGAGATCACGCTGCTGTCGCTGGACGACGAGTCCGGGGCGTTCAAGCGGCGGCAGTCGGCGGGCTGGGCCGTGGCGGGCGCGGCCCTGCTCGAACTGGTGATGCTCGAGCGGGTGTCGGTGTCGGGCAAGTACCTGCACCTGGTCGACACCTCGCCCACCGGTGAGGAACTGCTCGACGGCCGGATCGAGTTGATGGGTACCTGGCTGCGCGGCAAGAACATGCGCCGCGTGACCGACTGGCTGACCAAGGACCAGGCCAGGGTCATGGCCGCGACGGTGTCCCGGCTGGCCGAGCGCGGCGTGGTCGGGGAGGAGCGGCACAAGGCGCTCGGCGTCTTCCCGGTGCGCCGCTACCCGGAGGTCGACGGCGAGGTCGAGCGCGCCCTGCGCGAGCGCCTCGCGTCCGTCGTCCTCGAAGGCGCCGAGCCGGACGAGCGGACGGCCGGCCTCGTCGCGCTGATCCATTCCGCGAAACTGCACGCGCTGGTCTTCCCCGACCGCCCGCGCAAGGAGACCTCCGCGCGCATGGCGGAGATAGCCGAGGGCCAGTGGGCGGCCGAGAGCGTCCGCGTGGCGATCCGAGACATGCAGGTGGCGATGGCGGCGGTCACGGTGGTGACGGTCGCGGCGGTGTGAGCGCGGCCGGTGTGGGCAAGGCGGTGTGCGGGGCCGGGGTGGTCGGGTGGGCGGCGCCGGGTCGTGGGCCGGCCGGGCGGCGGAGTCGGCGGCGTCAGCGCGTGTCCGTCGGATAGTCGTACGTGGGTGTGTGCGGCAGGGTCGCCGCCAGATCGGGGCGCCAGGCGCGCAGGACGGCCACCGAGGGGGCGTAGAGGTCCGCGGGCAGCTCGGCCGGGCCGAACCAGTCCCAGCGAGCGATCTTGTCCGGTTCGGTGACCGTGGGGGCGCCCCCGGCCGAGGTGGTCACGGCCGCCGCCGTCAGCCGGGTCAGACCGGGCCGGATGCTGAGCTGCACGGACAGGATCCTGATCTCCCCGGGGGTTACGCGCAGGCCCGTCTCCTCGGCGAGCTCGCGGGCGGCGGCCTGCTCGAAGCCCTCCCCGGGGTCGACCTTGCCGCCCGGCAACTCCCAGTAGCCGTCGTGCGCCCGGCCGAGCAGCACCCGGCCGTCCCGCCCGACGACGACCAGGCCGACACCGACCACGGCGTTGGGCTGCGGGACGGAGCGTGCGGGGTGCGCGGTCGGCCGGGTCGGCCCGGTCGGCTCAGTGGGGTCGGGCCGGTCGGGCCGGTCGGTCTGCTCGGCCTGGCCGGTCGGTTCGGCCCGTCCGGGGACGTCGGGCCGTGCAGGGGGTTCCGTACGCATGGGCGTCCTCCCGAGGTGCGGCTGGATAGGACAACTGTGCGGGTTTCGGTCAGGCTCCGCCCGCGCAGGCTTCCGGCGGTCTGATCGTCGTACGGCTTCACCGGCTCAGGGGGCGCAATGGCACATCTGCTGATCATCGGTGGGGGAGTCGGAGGGCTGGCGACCGCGCTGCTCGCGGCGCGCCGAGGACACACCGCCGAGGTCTTCGAACGCGAAGCACGGGCCCCCGGCACGGCACTCGACCGGGACTTCTTCGGCTGGCGGCGGCCGACCGTGCCGCAGGCCAACCAGCCGCACGCGCTGCTCGGCGCCGCGCGCACCGTGCTGCGCGAGGAACTGCCCGACGTGCACGCGGAAATGCTCCGGCTGGGGGCACGGGAGCGGCACGAGCTGGACTGGTTCGACGTACGTCCGCCCGCGCGGCCCGGTGACGAGGACCTGGTGATGCTCCAGGCGCGGCGCATCGTGCTGGAGAGCGCGCTGGTCACCGCCCTGCGGGGGGAGCCCCGCGTGGTCGCGCGGCACGGGGAGCCGGTGGTCGGTCTGCTCGCGGGCGACGGCCGGACGGGTGGCGGCCGGGTCATGGGCGGCCGGGGCGCGGGCGGCCGGGCGGCCGGTGGCGCGGCTGCCGGTGGAGCGGAGGCCCCCGTACGAGTGACGGGGGTGACCACCCAGGCGGGTGCGTACCGGGGGGACCTCGTCGTGGACGCGGGAGGCCGGCGCGGCGGCGCCGAGCGGTGGCTGGCGGCCGTCGGCTGCCGGCCCGGCACCGTGGAGCGGCACCGCACCGGACTCGCCTACTTCTGCCGTTGGTACCGGTTGCCGGAAGGACGGGAGGAGGGGCCGCGCCGGCCCTGGGCGGTGACCGGCGGCAGCTTCGCCGGGTGTGCGGTCTTCCCGGCCGACAACGGGGTGTTCGCCGTGACGCTGTTCGTGCACACCGGGGACGGCACGCGCTCCGCGCTGCGCGACCCCGACGTCTTCGAGGCCGCCGCGCGCTCGTTCCCGCCCGGCGCTGCCTGGCTGGGCCTGGGCGCCGAGCCCCTGTCGGGGGTCCTCGCCACTGGGGGTCTGGACAACCGCTGGAGTTCGCTCGTCGACGAGCGGGGGCCGGTGGTGGCCGGGTTCGTGCCCGTCGGCGATGCCATCACCCACACCAACCCGACACTCGGGCAGGGCACTTCTCTGACACTGTGGGCGGCCCTCAGGGTGGCCCGTACGGCACACCGGGAGCCGGGATCGGCGCGGTTCGCGGCCGACCACCACGCGTGGGCGGTGCGCACCCTCAAGCCGTGGTTCGACTTCCAGGTCGTCGCGGACGGGGCCATCGGGGAGCGGTTCGCGACGCGGGCCGGGCGGACGGGGACGGCCCGGGAGGTGGCGGCGCTGTTCGACTGCGCGCTCGAGGATCCGGAGGTGATGCGGGCGCGGGCCAGGGTCCGCCACCTGGCCGATCCGCCGGAGCGGGCGTACGCGGATCCGGAGATCAGGGCGCGGGTGGCGACGTGGCTGTCGGCGCGCCCCGACTACGCACCGCACGAGGCCGGCCCGAGCCGCGCGGACTGGGAGAAGCTCACGGCGGGCTGAGCGGGCTGAGCGGGCTGAGCGGGCTGAGCGGGCTGAGCGGGCTGAGCGGGCGGTCGGTGACGGTGTTCGCAGCGGTGCCGGTACCCGTAGCGGTGCGCCGGCCCCTGCCCGGGCCGGGGACGGGGCACGTGCCCGGGGTCAGCCGGCGGTGGGCCCGAGCACGTCGGTGAGGTCGTAGCCGACGACCTCCTCCAGCTGGGCGTACGTACAGCTCTCGGGCGCCCGGTCGGGCCTCATGCGGCGGAACTGTGCCGTGTGCCGGAAGCGGTCGCCCTCCATGTGGTCGTAGGCCACCTCGCAGACCCACTCGGGGCGCAGCGGCACCCAGGACAGGTCCTTCTTTCCGGTCCAGCGGCTCTGCGCGCCGGGCAGCCGGGCACTCTCGTGGGCGGCTTCCTCGGCCCAGGCGGCCCACGGATGGCCCTCAGGGGACGGCATCCGGAGGGGCTCGAGCTCGGTGATCAGCTCGGCGCGCCGCTTCATGGGGAAGGCGGCGCACACGCCCACGTGCTGGAGGGTGCCGTGGGCGTCGTGCAGTCCCAAGAGCAGCGATCCGACAATCGGACCGCTCTTGTGGAAACGGAATCCCGCGATGACGGCGTCGGCCGTACGCTCGTGCTTGATCTTGAACATGAGGCGGGCATCGGGCCGGTAGGGGAGATCGAGGGGTTTCGCGACGACCCCGTCGAGCCCGGCGCCCTCGAAACGCTCGAACCACTCCTGTGCGAGGGCGGGGTCGGTGGTCGCGGGCGCGAGATGGACGGGGGGCCGAGCAGTGGAGAACACGCGGGTCAGTGCGGCGCGGCGATCGGCGAGCGGGGTGTCGAGGAAGGCCTCGTCGCCGAGCGCGAGCAGATCGAAGGCGACGAACGCGGCCGGTGTCGTCTCGGCGAGCATCTTCACCCGGGAGGCGGCCGGGTGGATCCGCTCGCTCAGCCGGTCGAAATCGAGCCGTCCGCCGTGGATCAGGACGATCTCGCCGTCGACCACGCAGCGATCGGGCAGATTGGCCTTGAGCGCCTCCACCAGTTCGGGAAAGTACCGGGTCAGGCCCTTCCCGGTGCGGCTGCCGATCTCGATCTCGTCCCCGTCGCGGTGGACGATCGCGCGGAAGCCGTCCCACTTGGCCTCGTACTGCATGCCTGGGGGGATCTTGGCCACGGACTTCGCGAGCATCGGCTTCACGGGCGGCATCACCGGCAGGTCCATGCATCCGATTCTGCGGCGGTACGCCGGGACGTGCTCGGTGTGCGGGCCCGGCCGGCCCCGCCTACCGTGGCGGACATGGGTGCTGCGGGCAATGCGATCGAGCTGGAGGCGGGCGGCCGGACGGTTCGGCTGTCCAGCCCGGACAAGGTGTACTTCCCCGAGCGCGGCCTCACCAAGGGTGACGTGGCCGCCTACTACGTCGCGGTCGCCGACGGCATCACCCGCGCCCTGCGCAACCGGCCCACGACCCTGGAGCGGTACCCGGAGGGAGTGCAGGGCGAGTCCTTCTTCCAGAAGCGGGCCCCGAAGAACCTGCCGGACTGGATCCCCACCGCCCACATCGCCTTCCCGAGCGGACGCAGCGCCGACGAGATCTGCCCGACCGAGCCGGCCGCCGTCCTGTGGGCCGCCAATCTGGGCTGTCTCACCTTCCACCCCTGGCCGGTGCGCCGGGAGGACACCGACCGCCCGGACGAACTGCGCATCGACCTGGACCCGCAGCCGGGCACCGACTACCACCACGCGGTGGCGGTCGCCCACGAACTGCGCGTCCTGCTGGAGGAACTGGGGCTGCGCGGCTGGCCCAAGACCTCGGGCGGCCGAGGCCTGCACGTCTTCGTGCCGATCGCACCGCGCTGGACCTTCACGGAGGTCCGCAAGTGCGCCATCGCGATCGGCCGCGACCTGGAGCGCCGACTGCCGGGGAAGGTCACCACCGCGTGGTGGAAGGAGGAGCGTGGCGAGCGGATCTTCGTCGACTACAACCAGACGGCGCGCGACCGCACCATCGCCTCCGCCTACTCCGTCCGCCCGCACCCCCACGCCCCCGTCTCGGCGCCGCTGCGCTGGGACGAGCTGGACACGGCGGAGCCCCGGGACTTCGACATCGTGACGATGCCGGCGCGTTTCGCGGAACTGGGCGATCTGCACGCGGACATGGACGAGCACGCCTTCGAGCTGGACGCCGCGCTGGAGCTCGCCGACAAGCAGGAACAGGACCACGGCCTCGGCGACATGCCGTACCCCCCGGACTACCCGAAGATGCCGGGCGAGCCCAAGCGCGTACAGCCGAGCCGTGCGAAGCACCAGGACTGACGGTCGCCGCACGGGGCCGGAAACGGGCAGACGCGCCGTCATCACCGTGGCATGATCGGTCGCATGCTCAAGTCCCCCGTACGGAAGGGCGCCCACCGCCCCGCACCGTGAAGTGGCCGGACGACGCCGTGGTCGGCGCCGACGCCCACCTGCCCGACGGCCCGGGCGATGCCGTCGCCCCGTGGAGCTGCACCGGGCAGGAGCGGCACACGTACGCGATCGTGGCGCGCCTCCTGCCCGACCCCGCGAGCCGGGACCGCGGCGCCGAGATCGCGCGCGCGGCGTGCCACACGTGGCGGGCGGCGCCCGTGCGGCTGCTGCCCCTGCTCGTCCTCCACGGCGGCCCGGAGCCCAGCCCGGCCGTGACCGACGCCCTCGTCACGGCTTCGATATCGGAGCAGGCGACGAGGGCCCACGGCGATCTCCTGGCCACCGTCGGGTTGACCTCGTACCCGAGGCCCCGCGGAACGAGAAGGGCCGGCCGTCCGTCGTACGACGGCACGTCCGCCGCCGAACTCCTGTCGGCCAAGCCCCTGGGGATCGGCCGGCTCAACCATGCCCCCGAGATCTTCGGCGCCCTGCTGGACGAGGGCCCGCTGACCTTCCGGCAGGCTGCGCAGCTGTACAACCTCACCTTCCGATGGCCGGGCCGCATGCAGGGCGTGTGCGCCCCGCTCTGGCTCCGGCACGCCGGACCCCGGGCCCTGCCACGGCTCCTCGAGCTCATGACCCCCTACCTGCACGACTACGCCGTCGGGGAGTACTACCTCGAGGGCCTCGCACGGATGGGCCACCAGGCCCGGCCCGTGCTGCCGGCCGTGACGGCCATGATCGAGCGGCGCACACGCATCCCCGTCAACGACTCCACGCCGGACGGCGAGATGCGCCTGGACGAGAACCTTCTGAAGGCTGCCCTCGCAACCCGCCACGCGATCCTCGCGGACGGCGGCGCCCCGTGAGCCCGAGCACCGCCGACCACCACCCGAGCCCGAGCCCGAGGACGACGAAGCTGACGACACGACACGACACGACATGACACGCCACGAAGGGGACGGGATCCGGGCGACCGGGTCCGGGGACGTGGGGGATCGAGGGGGAGCGCGTGGATCAACTGGAGCGGTGGGTACGGGCGGCCGGTGAGGGCGACGCCGTCCTGGTGGCGCGGCTGCTGGGGGAGGGCGTGGAGGTCGACGCGCCGGGAGCCGACCGGTGTACGGCGCTGGAGCGGGCGGTGCGGGAGGGGCACGCCGCCGTGGTGCGCCTCCTCCTGGAGGCCGGCGCGGTCGCGGACCAGCCGACGGGCGAGTACCAGGAGACGACTCCCCTGTGCGTGGCGGCCGCCCGGGGGCACACGGCTGTCGTCGAGGCGCTGCTCGACGCCGGGGTCCACCCCGAGGACCGGAGCAGGCTGGGTCACCTGCCGCTGGTGCTGGCGGCCACGGCCCATGCGGGGGGCCACCCGTTGACCGTGGACCTCCTGTTGCGCCGCGGGGCCGACATCGACGCGGAGATGAAGGGCCGGACCGCCCTCGACTGGGCAGCCGGGTTCGGATACGGGGAGATGGTCCGCCACCTTCTCGAACGCGGCGCCGCCCCGCGGCCCTCGGCCCCGTCCAGCGCCCGCCGGGACCAGGCCGTACGTCCTCCCGGTCCCGGCTGATCCGGTCCGATCGTCCGCTGTCCCAGGCGATCCGGTTTCGCGGAGGCTCCGTCCTCGCCCATGGCCGCACGCACGGTCGATCCGATCCCGACCCGCCACCCAAAATAAGACGAACGATCGTGCTAATATCTTCTCATCGTTGTGACCTTGCCATCCTCGTGGCCACTCTGAGGAGATCCGGAGAACCGGGCATGCATCCCATGGCTTCACTCCTGAGCACGACCCTCAACATCACCGCCCGGGTCGCCCCGGGCCCGGCCGGGCGGGTGGCGTTCGCGCTGTTCGTGCGGCCGCTCGGCCGGCCGAAGGTGCGGCCCGGCGAAGCGGAGGTCATGGCCCGGGCCGTGACCGGGCGGCTCGTCGTGGACGGGATACCCGTCACCACGTACCGCTGGGGGGACGGCGACCGGCCCGTCCTCATCGTGCACGGCTGGTCCTCGCGCGTCTCGCGCTTCGCCGGCTTCGTCGAGGCCCTGCAGGCCCGGGGCCGGAGCGTCGTCTCCTTCGACGCGCCCGGCCACGGCGAGTCCGGGGGCCGGGCCACCACCATCCTCCGGCAGCGCGAGATCATCCGTCGACTGCACGCGCGGCACGGGGACTTCTCGGCCGTCCTGGCCCACTCCTTCGGCGTGGTGGCCACCTTCTTCGCCCTGCGGGACGGGATCCGGGCCGACCGGATCTTCGGCATCGGAGCCATCGCGGACTTCGACTTCCTCGCCGCGCGGTTCCGCGCGGGCCTGGGTTTGAACCAAGCCGTCGAGGACGCCATGCGGCGCCACATCCAGCGCCGGCTCTTCCCGGACGAGCCCGATGTCTGGCCCCGATTCGACGCCGGCCACCACCCCGAGGAGATCCCCTCGGACATCCTGCTCGTGCACGACGCGGACGACGACATCGCGGCCCCCAGCCAGTCCCGCGCCATCGCGGCGGCCTACGGGAAGCGGGCCCGCCTCATCGAGACGCGTGGACTCGGCCACCGGCGCATCCTCGCCGATCCGGAGATCATCGCGATCGCGGCCGAGTTCCTGGGCGCAGTCCCGTCCCGGGCCGACGCCCCGGCGCAGGCAGCAGCCGAGGTTTCGGGGAGCACCCGATGACCGCCGCTCGGCCCGAAGCCACCACCGCGGCCGTCGACGCGGCTGTCCCCGCCTCCGCCTCCGCCTCCGCTTCCGGTCCCGGCGCCGGACGGATACTGGGCCTCGCCTGCGCCGTCACCTTCCTCGCCTTCCTCGACGCCACCGTCGTCAACGTCGCCTTCCCCGACCTGCGGCGGGCCTTCCCCGACGTGCCGCTGGCCCGCCTGACCTGGGTGGTCAGTGCCTACGCCGTCCTGTTCGCCGCCCTGCTCGCCGCGGCCGGCCGCCTCGCGGACACACTGGGCCGCCGCGTCCTGTTCGTCGGCTCGTCCCTCGCCTTCACCCTCACCTCGCTCGCCGCCAGCGCGGCCCCCACCGCCGAGCTGCTCGTCCTGGCCCGCGCCCTCCAGGGGGCCGCCGCCGCGGGGATGATCCCGGCGGCGCTGGGCCTCGTACTCGCTCACACCCCGCCCGCCCGGCGGGCCGCGGCCCTCGGCGCATGGTCGGCGGCGGGCGGCCTCGCCGCCGCGGTCGGCCCCAGCATCGGAGGGCTGCTCGTCGAGTGGTGGGACTGGCGTGCGATCTTCCTCGTCAACGTGCCCCTCGGCCTGGCACTCTGCCGGGCCGCCGCCCGCACGATCCCCCGGGAGGCACCCACCGGCCGCCGGCTCCCCGACCCCGTCGGGACGTCGGCCCTCGCCCTCGGCATAGGAGGGGTGGTCACCGGCCTCTCCCAAGGCACGGAATGGGGCTGGGGCGACTCGAAGGTACTCGGCCTCCTCCTCGGCGGCGCCCTGGCGAGCGCGCTCGCCCTACGGCGCTCGCGCAGCCATCCCGCCCCGGCCGTGGACCGGGACCTGTGGCGCGACCCGCTCTTCGCCCGTGCCAACATCGGCGCGCTGCTCTTCGGGGCCGCCATGTACGCGTGGCTGCTGACCGGCCCCTCGTACCTGATCGAGCGCTGGGACTACTCGGTCCTCCGGGCCGGCCTCGGCGTCACTCCCGGAGCGGTCCTCGCCATGGCCGGCGCCCTCGCGGTCGGCCGCCGGGTCCCCGCGCGCCTGCACTGGGCTGCCGTCACCGTCGGATCGCTGCTGTTCGCCGCCAACGCGCTGCTGCTGTGGGGGTGGGTCGAGGGCTCGGCCTCGTACACCCAGATCTTCCTGCCGGCCGGACTGCTCGGCGGCCTCGGCATCGGCATGGTCGTGACCGCCCTGTCCACGGCGGCCTCGGCCGGCCTGCCACCGCAGCGCTTCGCAGCAGGCACCGGCCTGCTGATGACGGCCCGGCAGCTCGGCGGCGCCCTCGGCGTCGCGGCGACGGCCGCCCTGCTCACCGGAGCCGGCGCCGGGGATCACTGGCGCGGAGTCTTCCTGCTGGTCGCGCTCACCGCGCTCGGCGCGGCGCTCGCGGGCTGCTCGATGAGGCTCGGCGGCCGCGCCCGCGGGACAGACTGACGGCGCGCCGGCCCCAGCCCGTCCCGGACCGGTACGACGCGATCGTCGACGGTGGGAAAGCCGACGGCAGCGACGACCGTACGCCAAGCGCACCGGCGGTCTCTTGGGCGGCGGGCAGGCACGCAGGCGGGCAGGTGGGTCGGACGGCCAGGCGAGTGGCAGGCCCGGCCAGCCGGCCGGCACGTCGCGTGGCTGCCTGGCCCCCGGATGCCCGCGTGCCCGCCCGGCGGCTGCACCGGCTGGCCGCCCGCCCGGACGTCCGGCCGTGGTCGTCAATCCGACGGCCGGCCGGTGGTGAAGTCGAACGTGGGCGGCCGCTCCGGGAGTTCGTCCGGTGCGGCCGTCGCGGCGCGCAGCCGGGCGAGGATGCCCCGGGCGGCCCGCTGGTAGTCCACGGCCTCCCCGTGCAGCACGGAGTGCGCGTTGGCCAGCTCCATCATCGCCATGATCTCGAAGGCGAGTTGCGGCACGTCCACCGAACCGGCCGGCTCGCGGAACCCGCCCGCCAGCCGAGCTTCGTCCAGGAGCCGCTCGATGTAACGCGTCCAGTCGCCGCGGATCTGCGCGATCTCGTCGTGGACGGGCCCTGGGCGCGCGTCGAACTCGGCGGAGACGGAGTAGAAGAAGCAGCCGCCGGGGAAGACCCGGCGCCCGGAGTAGTCCAGCCAGCTCTCGCACAGGCGCCACACCTTGTCGAGCCCGGCGGGCTCGTCCTGTACGGGCCGCACGACCTGCTCCACGAAGACGGCCCGCGCGGCGCGGATGGTGGCGAGCTGCAGATCCTCCTTGGAGCCGAAGAGGGCGAAGACACCGCTCTTGCTCAGGCCCAGATCCGCGGCGATCTTGCCCAGGGACAGGCCCTCCAGACCGTCCACCGAGGCGATGTCCATCGTCCGCTCGAGGACCGTCCTTCGCGTCTGGTTTCCACGCTCCACGCGTCCGTCCGTCATGTCTCCATCGTACCGAACTCATCGAACGCACGGTCGTTCACTCTGTGGGGCGCCGCTGTCAGCGCCGGGTGCCATGCTCGGACGAGACCCGCACGGAAGTACCGTCGGCCCCGGTCTCCCTCCAGGGCGTCGGCCGCTCCGTGCGGCCGGCCGCGCCGTACGGGAACGGTTGCGCGGCGGCGACCGCGCCGGTGTCCGGGCCTGCCGTGAACGGATGTTGATCAGTCGTTGATAGGACGTCCATCGCGGGCGGCGAGGCTCTGCGGCATGTCGATGAACACCACCGCCACCGCCACCGCCGCCGCCCCCGCCTGGTACGAACTCGCCCTGTGCGCCCAGACGGGACCGGGCTTCTTCTTCCCGGAGCCCGGCTCCTCACTGCGCGAGGCGAAGCGGCTGTGCGGGGCGTGCGAGGGGCGGGCGGCCTGCCTCGAGTTCGCCCTGGCCAACGACGAGCGCTTCGGCGTCTGGGGCGGTCTTTCCGAAGCCGAGCGCCAAGCCCTGCGCGCCAGCCGCCCCTGACCCCCACGCGGCTCAGCGGCCCACGCGGTGACGGGGCCTCCCGCTGCCGGGTATCCCGGAGCCGGGCCGTAGACGGGAAACGCGAAACCCTGGCGGAGCGGGGCTCTGCCAGGGCGGTTGCCGTCACTCGGACGAGCGGGCGGGGACCGGTCGGTGCCGGGCCCCGGAGGGGTCAGGCGGTGCGGGCCGCGATGCGGGCCGCGCGGGCGGCCAGGCGCTCGTCGAACTTGCGGGCCTCGGAGTCCAGGCCGTCCATGAACAGCCCGAGCTCCTCCTGGGCCTTCTGGCCCTGGGGGCCGAGGCCGTCGATGTCCATGATCTTCAGGAAGCGGATCACAGGGCTCAGTACGTCGTCGTGGTGGATCCGCAGGTTGTAGACCCCGCCGATCGCCATCTGCGCCGCCATCCGCTCGAAACCGGGCATGCCGTGTCCGGGCATCCGGAAGCCGACCACGACGTCCCGAACGGCCTGCATCGTCAGGTCCGGGGCGAGCTCGAAGGCCGCGCCCAGGAGGTTGCGGTAGAAGACCATGTGCAGGTTCTCGTCCTGCGCGATGCGGGCCAGCATGCGGTCGCAGACCGGGTCACCGGACTGGTGGCCGGTGTTGCGGTGCGAGATGCGGGTCGCGAGCTCCTGGAAGGCCACGTACGCCACGGAGTGGAGCATCGAGTGGCGGTTGTCGGACTCGAAACCCTCCGACATGTGCTGCATCCGGAATGCTTCCAGCTTGTCGGGGTCCACGGCGCGCGAGGCCAGGAGGTAGTCGCGCATCACGATGCCGTGGCGGCCCTCCTCGGCGGTCCAGCGATGCACCCAGGTGCCCCACGCGCCGTTGCGCCCGAAAAGGGACGCGATCTCGTGGTGGTAGCTGGGCAGGTTGTCCTCTGTCAGCAGGTTCACCACGAGCGCGATCTTGCCGATGTCGGTGACCTTGGACTGCGCCGGGTCCCAGGCTTCGCCGTCCTCGAAGAAGCCGGGGAAGTTGCGGCCGTCGCTCCACGGGACGTACTCGTGGGGCATCCAGTCCTTGGTGACCTTCAGATGGCGGTTGAGTTCCTTCTCGACCACCTCTTCCAGCGCGAACAGCAGCTTGGCGTCTGTCCACGCCTCAGAGCTGCCGAGGTGGGAAGAAGTGATCGTCACGGGTACTCCTGAGTGCAAAGCGAATTACCTACGGTTCCGTAGCCTACGGAGTCGTAGGTTAAGCCTGACATCAAGGCCAGCCAAGCCCCACACAGGCATCTGTCCGGTTACGTCACGTTATCTGTGCAGTTTGAGAGCCCTCAGGAGAGTCCCAAAAGGCCTAAAGTCACGCCGACAGGTGGTCCGCCGCTCCCGCCTTGACGACGGAGAAGCGTGTGCGGAGAGTGTCGATCGGGCCGGCGACGTACGCCGCGCACTCCGACGTGCCGACGGAGGTCCCGCCTCCCCGCCGTCGAGCCCGAGGTGAAACGGGTCGCCGACGGCGCGGGCGCGGGTGCGGTCATGGATTCGGCCGCCGCGCCCATGTCGTTCGCTCGCCTCCTCATCGCCTCCTCGTCGCCCCGTCGCATCCGACGGGCAGAGCGGTCCGCCGACCGCCGGCCAGAGGGTCTGCGCGGTGGCGTGGATGACGTCGCGGGAGCCGGGGGAGGGCAGGGCCGGCGAGCGCGGGCGCTGCGGCGGCCCGCGACAGTGGAGCGGCTTCATCTGCGAATCCAGCAACATCGAGCCGTGCGAACCGTCCCGCTGTACGGTGTCCGGCTCGCCGGTCGTCGACGTGGCGTTCGTGAAGGACCGGCCGACGCGGGCGAAGTCGCCGACGCTGAACGGAATGACGAGCACAGCCCTACGGGCGCGCTCGGACCGCGCTCCCGGTCCGGCCGGACCGTTCTCCGTGGCCCGCGGCCGGTCCACGTGCCCCTGCAGGGCCCGCCCGGGGCGGAGAGGCCGAGCTACTCCCGGAACTCATCTCCTTCGCACCCGACTTGGCGTCACTTCGGGCTCACTCGGGGCCTCACCCGGTCCCCATCCCCGCGGGCGGCGCCGAGTGCGGGGCCCTACTGCCGCTCTCGCGGCAGGGGCGGGGGCAGGGCCGGCTGCGTCACTCGTGCCAGAGCGATTCCCGGACCTCCTCCGCCGTGGTCGGGCGCAGCTCGCCGTCGAGCAGCAGCCACCGCGTGATGCCGATCGACTCCAGGAACGGCACGTCGTGGCTGGCCACCACGAGCGCGCCCTCGTAGGAGTCCAGCGCGTCCGTCAACTGGCCCGCGCTCGCCAGGTCCAGGTTGTTCGTCGGCTCGTCCAGCATCAGCAGCTGAGGAGCCGGCTCCGACAGCAAAAGCGCCGCCAGTGTGGCCCGGAACCGCTCGCCGCCCGAGAGGGTGGCGGCGGCCCGGTCCGCCCGTGCGCCCCGGAACAGGAAGTGGGCGAGCCGCGCGCGGATCAGGTTGTTCGTGGCGTGCGGGGCGAAGCGCGCCACGTTCTCCACCACCGAGCGGTCGTCGTCCAGTACGTCGAGACGCTGCGGCAGGAACCGCGTCGGTACGTGCGTCACCGACTCCCCGGACGTCGCCTCCAGTTCTCCCGCGATCGTCCGGAGCAAGGTCGTCTTGCCGGAGCCGTTGCGGCCCACCAGTGCGATCCGTTCCGGACCGCGCAGCTCCCACTCGCCCGCGACCGACGCGCCGTGGGCCAGGCGCAGATCGCGCAGGGTGAGTACGCGCCGGCCCGGCGGGACCTGGGTGGCGGGGAGTTCGATCCGGATCTCGGCATCGTCGCGCACCGCGTCGACCGCCTGGTCGAGGCGCTCCTTGGCCTGGGCCAGCTTCTCGGCGTGCATGATGCGGTGCTTGCCGGCCGACTCCTGCGCCGCGCGCTTGCGGGCACCCATGACGATCTTGGGCTCGCGCTTGTTCTCGAACATCTTCTGTCCGTATCGCTTGCGCCGGGCCAGTTTCACCTGCGCGTCGGCCAGTTCGCGCTTCTGGCGCTGTACGTCGGCCTCCGCGACCCGGACCATCCGCTCGGCCGACTCCTGCTCGGCCGCGAGCATTTCCTCGTAGTCCGTGAAATTGCCGCCGTACCAGCGCACTTCGCCGTCCCGCAGATCGGCGATCTGGTCGACGCGCTCCAGTAGTTCCCGGTCGTGGCTGACCAGGACCATGACCCCGGACCAGGATTCGACGGCCGCGTACAGCCGTCGGCGGGCCCGCAGGTCGAGGTTGTTCGTCGGCTCGTCCAGGAGCAGGACGTCCGGCCGGGCCAGCAAGAGGGCGGCCAGACACAGCAATACACCCTCCCCGCCCGACAGTTGGCCGACGGTGCGGTCCAGTCCGATCCGGGCGAGCCCGAGCTGGTCGAGCGTGGCGAGGGCCCGCTCCTCCACGTCCCAGTCGTCGCCGACGGCGGCGAAGTTCACCTCGGTGGCCTCGCCCGCCTCGATGGCGTGCAGAGCGGCCCGGGCGGCGTGGATCCCGAGCGCCTCGTCGACGCGCAGGGTGGTGTCGAGGGTGACCGTCTGCGGGAGATAGCCGACGCTGCCAGCGGTGTTCAACTGGCCTGACGACGGTGACAGTTCACCTGCGATGAGTTTGAGCAAGGTGGACTTTCCGCAGCCGTTGAGCCCGATCAGGCCGGTACGTCCGGGGCCGACGGACAACTGGAAGCCGTCGAAGACGGGTGTTCCGTCGGGCCAGTCGAAGGACAGGGCGGAGCAGGTGACGAATGTGGGAGCAGGACTCATGGAGGCCTCCAGGTTGCGTGAATGGTGCGAGCAACGCGGGGGAGACAGCCGTCCGTCGGTGATGCCGTGAGAGCGCGTGGGCACTGAAGGTGCGTGGGCGCTGAAGCGCGTACGCACTAAGAACGCGTACGCACGAAGGCGTGGAGGGTGACGGGGATCGGTGTCTCGGACCTCAGACGAGCAATGTCCTGCTCCGTTTCGACGGCAATGGGGCGTCTACGAAGCTACGGGCGGTCGAAGCCGCTCGCAAACGAATTAGGGCAAGGGGATGGGGGGCGAGGGGTGAGGACCGTGACCGGGGAGGGTCAGCAGGAGTCGCGCATCAGCTCGGCGAGGCTCTGGTCCACGTCGAGGTAGAGGTGTTCCAGGCCCGGTGGCACGACCGTGGAGACGCGCTCCAGGAAGCGGTGCAGATCGGCGGTCACCATCAGCACGATCGCGACCCCTTCGGGGGCGTGGAACTCGACGGTGGTCCGGTCGGCGTCGTACGGACGCACGCGCACGTCCCCGTAGCCCGCCGGTCGGTCGAGCCCGACCTCCAGGAGTTCGCGCGAGAAGGTCCACGAGACCTCGACGCCTTCCAGGGTGGCGGGGGCGGGGAACGCCATGCGGACGGCGAAGGGATCGGACCGGTCGTAGCAGAACGTGACCGGGACGGTGTCGACCTTCGGCGCGGTGGCAACCAGTCGGGCCTGCACGGCCTGCTCGATGACAGTGATCAAGGCTCGCTCCCTTGCGGCGGATCTCTCGCCGGAGACTGGGGTGGTGTCCGGCAACGGGATAGACGCTGAATTCGGCGAATCCGTGCACACGCGGTTGCGTGAGCTGTGTCACCGAATGGCCTGAATCCATCTGTGCGATCGCACAGGGTGACAGTGATCACGGGCCCTGCGGCCCTCCCCGCAGACTCCGCAACGGCCGCAGTAAGGCTGGTTCCCGCTCACTCCACAGGCGCAAGGCATACCCGAGACCGCGGCGGGCTGCTCCGTTCGGGGCGGCCGGGCCTCGGGCGGGGGGCGCGCGTCGGGCGGTCGGGGGTTTCGGGGGTGGAGCGGGGGCGTTGACGGGGGCTCGGGGGTGGAGTGGGCGCTGGGCTGCGGCCTGTCGGGGGCATTGGCAGTTCCTGGGGGCGTCCCGGGAGTCCAGCGTCCTTCCGGGGTGGGCCGCCCCGTCAAGGGCGCTCCCTTCGGTCGCGTCGCTGCGCGATGGCCTGCGGCCACCCTTGACCGACCGGCCCACCCCGAAACGCCACAAGACTCCCGGGATCCCCCCGGAAAAGGGATGCCCTAGGGGTGTGAGGGGGAGGGGCGGCCGGATCAGGGATGCCGGTCCCCCGGTCCCGCCGACCAACCCGCACGAGAGGTCGACGGGAAGCGCCCGGCGGTCCGTCGGACGCGTCAGATCGCTACACAGTTGCTCTCGGCATAGCGACTGCGGGCCGGCACGGGCTGATCAGAGGCCGCGAACGGTCCGGGGGCGGCTGATGTCGTCTAGCGACGGTCTCCTCGTCCTCAGACCCCGAGAAGTGATCGTTTGACCCTCAACCGGCCACCAAACCGGGACAAATATCCCCCATGACCCCCATGGCCCCCACGGAGTGGGTGGGTGGCACGGTCGGCCCGCAGTCGCGCTCCTGCGGTGCGCGCGGACGGCCGTGGGCGGCTTATGTCCAGCCCCAGGCGGGCCGCAGCCGCTAAGCGGAGAGCGGCTGTGTAGCGATCTGACGCGCCTCAGGGCCCGGGAGGGTGCTCCTGTCGTCCTTCTGAGGGTCCCGCCTCCCCCCACCTCCGAGCAGCGGGCACATCCGGACCGCCGGAACCGTTGGCTGACCGGCGGGACCGGGCTCGACGCCTCCCTGATCCGGCCGTCCCTCCCCCGCACACCCCCAGGGCATCCCCCCTCCGGGGGGATCCCGGGAGTCTTGTGGCATTTCGGGGCGGGCCGGTCGGTCAAGGGTGGCCGCAGGCCATCGCGCAGCGACGCGACGACGAAGGAGGAGCGCCCTTGACGGGGCGGCCCGCACCGGAAGGACGCTGGACTCCCGGGACGCCCCCAGGAACTGTCAACGCCACCGCCCACCCGCAGCCCGACCCCCCACCACCGCCCAGCCGGTCAGAGCCCCCGCCCCGCCGCAACCCCTTCGCCCTCCGCCCCCTGCCTCCCGCCCCTGCCCTATGCCTCCCGCCCTCCGCCCCCTACGCCCCCGGGTTCTCCCGGACCGTCGAGAGGTCTGACGACGTCTTCGTCGCGAGGAACTCCGTGATGCGGTAGGTGCAGACGCCGGCCAGGGTGAAGGGGTCCTCCGAGGCGATCTTTTCGATCTCCGCGCGGGATACCCCGCCGGCCAGGATCATGCCGCCGTCGCGCGGGACCTTGCGGCCCGAGGCGAGGAAGATGCCGGCCGCGTAGTAGCCGTCCAGCCACGCGATGTGGGCGTCCAACTCTTCTTCGACGGCTTCGATGGGCGCGGTGTAGGTGAGCTCCATGACGAACATGATCGTCAGGCTACTCTCGCTCCACTATGACGAGTGCGAAGACTCCCGCCGACGAGGCCGAAGCCAAGGCGATACAAGACGAGCTGCGCGGACGCGTGGTGTTGACCGAGGCCGGGCCGCCGCCCGGTACGGGGCTGGTCGCCGGGGTGGACGTCGCCTACGACGACGAGCGCGACCTGGTCGCCGCGGCGGCCGTCGTGCTCGACGCCGCCACCCTCCAGGTGGTCGAGGAGGCCACCTCCGTCGGGCGCGTCAGCTTCCCCTACGTGCCCGGACTGCTCGCCTTCCGCGAGCTGCCGACCGTGCTCGCCGCGCTGGAGGCGCTGAGCGTCACGCCCGGCCTCGTCGTCTGCGACGGCTACGGGCTCGCCCACCCCCGCCGCTTCGGCCTCGCCTGCCACCTCGGCGTGGTTACCGGGCTGCCCGCCATCGGTGTCGCGAAGAACCCGTTCACCTTCACCTACGAGGAACCGGGCGCCCGGCGCGGTGACGCCGCCCCGCTGCGCGCGGCCGACGGTGACGTCGTCGGGCGGGCGCTGCGCACGCAGGACGGGATCAAGCCCGTCTACGTGTCGGTCGGCCACCGGGTGTCGCTGGACAACGCCTGCGCCCACGCCCTCGCACTCAGCCCCCGCTTCCGCATCCCGGAGACCACCCGGCACGCCGACTCGTTGTGCCGGCGTGCGCTGCGCGAGGCCACCGTCTAGGGCGGTGACCGCCGGCCGGCCGCCGGTGAGAGCCGCGGCCCGGCCGGGGGTGCGGGTGGCCGGGGGTGCGGGTGGCCGCGGCGCCGGCCGGTGCTCAGTCCTCGGCCGCCACCCGGAAGCGGATGCCCGCCTTCTGGAGCCGGTCCAGCAGGGCGTCGCCCATGGCCACCGCGGTGGTCAGCTGGCCGGAGGCCTCGGGCAGGGCGTCGTAGGCGAGGCAGAGCGCCGACTCCGCCAGCATC
Source organism: Streptomyces sp. NPDC006544 (assembly GCF_040611715.1). NCBI lineage: Bacteria > Bacillati > Actinomycetota > Actinomycetes > Kitasatosporales > Streptomycetaceae > Streptomyces > Streptomyces sp. NPDC006544. Next base: position 54,945 of record NZ_JBEXOV010000043.1, read on the forward strand.
TTCGCGGTCTCCCCGTAGCCCGGGTCGCCGCCGGAGACCTCGGTGAAGACGCGGCGGCCCCCGCCCTCGCCCACGAACCGGACGCTGAACCAACTGCGCGCCCGCCGCTCCGCGTCCGGGCCGCGGCCCGGCTCCCAGCGGTCCGCGAGCCATTGCCGCACCGGCGGGATCTGCGCGAGCACGGCGGTCGCGCCGACCGCCGCCGTACCGACGAGCGCTACGGGCAGGTGCCGTACGGAGGCGTAGTGCCGGTAGCGGAAGTCCGGGCCGTACCGCTCCAGCGCGGCCGCCGACCGGGCAACGATCCCGGGGTCCAGCGTGGGCAGCGGCAGTGCCCAGGTCCCGGTTTCCCGGCTGTAGCGCGGGGCGCCCACAGGGCCCCGTACCCGTCGGCCCAGCAGCCGCGGCTCGTGCAGGCTGCGCGCGCGGGCGGCGGCCAGGAGCTGGGGTCCACGGCCCATGGAGGTCAGCGCCGTGGTCAGGGTCCCGCCCGAGAAGACGGCGTTGGAACGCACGAACCCGTCGACGCGGAGTGGCACCCCGGCCGGCAGCCGGCCGACGGTGAAGTACGCGCCGAGGTCGGCCGGGACGGAGTCGAACCCGCAGGCGTGGACGATCCGGGCGCCGCTCTCGCGGGCCCGCGCGTCGTGGTCCACGTACATCCGGTCCACGAACTCGGGCTCGCCGGTGAGGTCCACGTAGTCGGTGCCCGCCGCGGCGCAGGCCGCGACCAGCTCGGCCCCGTACCAGATGTACGGGCCCACGGTCGTGGCCAGCACCCGGGTGGAGGCGGCCAGTTCGCGCAGTGCCCCGGCATCCTGGGCGTCGGCGCGCAGCAACGGCAGGTCCGCGCAGCCCGGAGCGGTGGCGGCCAGCCGTTCGCGCAGCCGCTCCAGCTTTGCGAGGTCGCGGCCCGCGAGGGCCCAGCGGCAGTCGGCGGGGGCGTGGGCGGCGAGGTACTCGGCGGTCAGCGCACCGACGAACCCGGTCGCGCCGAACAGCACGATGTCGTACTCCCGTTCCGCGGTGCGCGGTTCGTGTCGAGCATCTGCGTTCATCGGCGGCCTCTCACAGTGTGTCGGTATGGATGTCGGTGTCGGTGTCGGTGTCGGTGGTGGCCGAGGCTAGCGTGCGTGCGGGCGGTCCGCGCGGGCGGGTGTGACCGAGGGTAAGGGGGCGGGCGGGCGGCAGCCGCGTGCTGCCCGCGCCCCCGCACCTTCGGAGAGCCGCGGTCGAGTCGTCGGCCGGGTGTCGGCGGCCGGCGTTAGCGTGAGGAGGGACGGGCTCTTCGAGGGTGGACCCGAACCGTCCGTCCGTACGAGCCGGTGTGACCTGTGCTCATGGGAGGCGTGTTGTCGATGAAGGCCGCGGTGCGCAAGTGGGAAGCGGTCCGGGCGTTCGCCCTGGGGCTGCCCGAGGCTGGGGAGGAGTTCCCGTGGGGGCCCGAGGACCTCGTGGTGAAGGTCAACAAGAAGATCTTCGTCTTCCTCGGCAACGCGGACGGCCCGCAGCCGCCCGGGCTCTCCGTGAAGCTCAAGGACGAGGCGTTGCACGGTCACGCCATGACCGCTCCGGGCGCTGAGCCGACCGGATACGGGCTGGGGAAGGCCGGCTGGGTGTCCGTGCCCTTGGGGGAGAAGGGGGCGCCCTCCGCCGAGGTGCTGTGTGAGTGGGTGGAGGAGAGCTACCGGACCGTCGCACTGAAGCGGCACCTCAAGGAGCTCGACGCCCGGATCGCCGAGCGAAACGGGCCAACCGGCTAAGCGCTTGCTCTTGTGCTGAGTGGAACGGGTTCCTAGCATCACTGGTGTTACATCAGTTGTGTCACACAGTGGCCGCAGGGGTGCCACGGGATCCTGGGGGCTCGATGGCAGTGACAGGGAACGCGCCCGACCGCGAGAACGGCGTCGAGGACGGCGGCGGGAGCGGTCGCGCGAGCGGCGGCGCGACCGGCCGCCGCAGCGGCCCGCTCGCGGGCGTGCGCGTCGTGGAGCTGGCCGGCATCGGGCCGGGCCCGTTCGCCGCCATGGTCCTCGCCGACCTCGGAGCCGATGTCGTACGCGTCGACCGCCCCGGAGGCGGCGCACTCGCGGTCAACCCCGCCTACGACATCACCAACCGCAACAAGCGTTCCGTCCTCGTCGACCTCAAGTCCCCCGAGGGCCCCGCCCGGGTGCTCGACCTGGTCGAGCGCGCCGACGTGCTCATCGAGGGCTTCCGCCCCGGGGTCGCCGAGCGGCTCGGCGTCGGCCCGGCCGACTGCCACGCCCGCAACCCGAAGCTCGTGTACGGGCGGATGACCGGCTGGGGGCAGGAGGGGCCGCTCGCCCACACGGCCGGGCACGACATCGCGTACATCGCCGTCACCGGCGCCCTCGGCATGATCGGCCCGGCGGGCGAGCCCCCGGCCGTCCCCGCCAACCTGGTGGGGGACTACGCGGGCGGTTCGCTCTACCTCGTCATCGGAGTCCTCGCCGCTCTCCAGCACGCCCGTACGCCGGGCGGCGCCGGCCAGGTGGTCGACGCGGCCATCGTCGACGGGACCGCCCATCTCACCGCCATGATCCACGGGATGGTGGCGGCCGGCGGCTGGCAGGACCGGCGCGGAGCCAACCTCCTCGACGGCGGCTGCCCCTTCTACGGCACCTACGAGACCTCCGACGGCCAGTACATGGCGGTCGGCGCGCTGGAACAGCAGTTCTACGACACCTTCGTGGAGCTGCTCGGCATCGCGGACCAGGCCCCCGCCCGCAAGGACCTGGCCCGCTGGGGCGAGCTCCGCGAGGCCGTCGCCGCGCGCTTCAAGTGCCGTACCCGCGAGGAGTGGACGGCCGTCTTCGAGGGCACCGACGCCTGCGTGGCGCCCGTCCTCTCGCTGCGCGAGGCCCCGCACCATCCGCACCTGGCCGCCCGCGCCACCTTCAGCGACTTCGGCGGGATCACCCAGCCGGCCCCCGCGCCCCGCTTCTCCGCGACCCCCACCACCGTCGTGAGCGGTCCGGCGCTGCCCGGCGCGCACACGGAATCGGTCGCGGCCGACTGGGGCGTGCCGGCGCTGCTGGGGAACGAGGGCTGATGGAACTGTCCATGCTGCTGGACTACGCCGGGGACCCGCGCCGGGCCGCCGACCAGGCGGCCGCGCTGGAGGCGGCCGGACTCGACGCGGTGTGGGTCGCCGAGGCCTGGGGCTTCGACTCACCGACGATCATGGGATATCTGGCCGCCCGCACCGAGCGGATGAAGATCGGCTCGGCCATCCTCAACGTCTATTCGCGCACGCCCGCGCTCATCGCCCAGACGGCGGCGGGCCTGGACGCGATGTCCGGCGGCCGGGCGCTGCTCGGCCTCGGCGCGTCGGGCCCGCAGGTGATCGAGGGCTGGCACGGGAAGCCGTACGACAAGCCCATCGGCCGGACCCGCGAGACGGTCGAGCTGTGCCGGCGCATCTGGCGCCGCGAGACCATCGACCACCACGGCATCACCGACATGCCCCTGCCGCCGGACAAGGGCGGCCGGCACGGCAAGCCGTTGAAGATGCTAACCCGGCCGGTCCGTGCGGACATCCCCGTCTACGTGGCCTCGCTCGGCCCGGCGAACGTGCGGATGACGGCCGAGATCGCCGACGGCTGGCTCCCCACCCTCTTCGTGCCGGAGAAGGCCGACGCCGTGTGGGGCAGCGCGCTCGCGGAGGGCGCCGCGCTGCGCGCGCCGGGACTCGCCCCCCTGCGAACGGTGGCGGGCGGTCTCCTGGCCATCGGCGCGGACGCGGCGGCCGCACGCGAGCTCGCGCGGCCGCAGATCGCCCTGTACGTCGGCGGCATGGGCGCGGTCGGGAAGAACTTCTACAACGACCTGGCCGTGGCCTACGGGTACGGGGACGCCGCCCGCGAGATCCAGGAGCTCTACCTCTCCGGCCACCAGCGCGCGGCCGCGGCCGCCGTCCCGGACGAACTGTGCGAACTCACCACCCTGTGCGGGCCGGAGGGCTACGTCCGCGAGCGCGTCGAGGCCTTCCGGGCCGCCGGGGTGACCATGCTCAACGTCACGCCCGTCGGCCCCGAGCCGGCCCGGCTCGTCGAAACCGTCAAGAACTGGCTCTAGGGGGCCCCTGCAATGAAACGCCAGCTCTTCGACGCCGACCACGAGGCGTTCCGCGAGACCGTCCGCACCTTCCTCGCCAAGGAGGTGCTGCCGCACTACGAGCAGTGGGAGAAGGACGGCATCGTCAGCCGCGAGGCCTGGCGCGCCGCCGGCCGCCAGGGGCTGCTCGGCCTGGCCGTCCCGGAGGAGTACGGGGGCGGCGGGAACCCCGACTTCCGGTACGCGGCGGTGATCGCCGAGGAGTTCACCCGGGCGGGCGCCGCCGGGCTCGCGATCGGCCTGCACAACGACATCATCGGGCCGTACCTGACGTCGCTGGCGACCGAGGAGCAGAAGCGCCGCTGGCTGCCCGGCTTCTGCTCCGGCGAGATCATCACGGCCATCGCGATGACCGAGCCGGGCGCGGGCTCCGACCTCCAGGGCATCAGAACCACCGCCGAGGACACGGGCGACCACTGGGTGCTCAACGGGTCCAAGACCTTCATCTCGAACGGGATCCTCGCCGATCTGGTGATCGTGGTCGCGAAGACCACGCCCGAGGGCGGGGCGCACGGGATGTCGCTGCTGGTCGTGGAGCGCGGCACGGAGGGCTTCGAGCGGGGCCGCAACCTCGACAAGATCGGCCAGAAGGCGCAGGACACCGCCGAGCTCTTCTTCCACGACGTGCGCGTCCCGAAGGAGAACCTGCTCGGCGAGCTGAACGGGGCCTTCCTCCACCTGATGACCAATCTCGCGCAGGAGCGGATGGGCATCGCGATGGCGGGCATCGCCGCAGCCGAGCACCTGCTGGAGATCACCACGCAGTACGTGAAGGAGCGCGAGGCCTTCGGGCGGCCGCTCTCCAAGCTCCAGCACATCCGGTTCGAGATAGCGGAGATGGCCACCGAGTGCGCGGTCACGCGCACGTTCCTCGACCGCTGCATCACCGACCACGCCAACGGGGAGCTGGACCACGTCCACGCCTCGATGGCCAAGTGGTGGGCCACCGAACTCCAGAAGCGCGTCGCCGACCGCTGCCTGCAACTGCACGGCGGATACGGCTACATGACCGAATACCGGGTCGCCCGGGCCTTCACCGACGGCCGGATCCAGACCATCTACGGCGGTACGACCGAGATCATGAAGGAGATCATCGGCCGTTCCCTGCTCGGCTAGCGCCGGGCGCCGGGCATCAGGTCCCCGGCGCACCGGCCCCGCCGCGCCCCCCTCGTCCGAACTCGCCCGATCCGCCTCCGCACCCCCGAAAGGCTTGACCAGTGAGCACCGAAGCTTACGTGTACGACGCGATCCGCACCCCCCGCGGCCGCGGCAAGGCCAATGGCTCCCTGCACGGCACCAAGCCGGTCGACCTCGTCGTCGGCCTCATCCACGCCCTGCGCGAACGCAACCCCGGCCTGGACCCCGCCACCATCGACGACATCGTGCTCGGCGTCGTCGGGCCGGTCGGCGACCAGGGCTCCGACATCGCCCGGATCGCGGCCATCGCCGCCGGCCTGCCGGACACCGTGGCCGGCCTCCAGGAGAACCGCTTCTGCGCGTCCGGACTGGAGGCCGTCAACCTGGCCGCCGCGAAGGTCCGCTCCGGCTGGGAGGACCTGGTCCTCGCAGGCGGCGTCGAGTCCATGTCCCGCGTCCCGATGGCCTCGGACGGCGGAGCCTGGTTCAACGACCCGATGACCAACTGGGACACCGGCTTCGTCCCGCAGGGCATCGGCGCCGACCTGATCGCCACGATCGAGGGATTCTCCCGGCGCGACGTGGACGAGTACGCCGCCCTGTCGCAGGAACGTGCCGCCGAGGCCGTCAAGGACGGCCGTTTCGCCAAGTCCGTCGTCCCGGTCACCGACCGCAACGGCCTGGTCGTCCTGGACCACGACGAGTTCGTCCGCCCCGGCACCACCGCCGACACCCTGGCCAAGCTGAAGCCGTCCTTCGCCGACATCGGCGACCTCGGCGGATTCGACGCCGTCGCGCTGCAGAAGTACCACTGGGTCGAGAAGATCGACCACGTCCACCACGCGGGCAACTCCTCCGGCATCGTCGACGGCGCCTCGCTCGTCGCGATCGGCTCCCGCGAGGCCGGCGAGCGCAACGGTCTCACGCCCCGCGCCCGGATCGTCTCGGCCGCCGTCTCGGGCTCCGAGCCCACCATCATGCTCACCGGCCCCGCCCCGGCCACCCGCAAGGCCCTCGCCAAGGCCGGGCTGACCATCGACGACATCGACCTCATCGAGATCAACGAGGCCTTCGCCGGCGTCGTGCTCCGCTTCGTCAAGGACATGGGCGTCTCCCTCGACAAGGTCAACGTCAACGGCGGCGCCATCGCGCTCGGCCACCCGCTCGGCGCCACCGGCGCGATGATCCTCGGCACGGTCGTCGACGAACTGGAGCGCCAGGACAAGCGCTACGGGCTCGTCACCCTCTGCGTCGGCGGCGGCATGGGTGTCGCGACCGTCGTCGAACGCCTCTGACCCGTCCCGGAATCCCAGACAACCTCCCTGACACGGCCGACACGGAAGTAGCGAAAATGAGCGAGTCCACCACGATCCGCTGGGAACAGGACGACACCGGAGTCGTCACCCTCGTCCTCGACGACCCCGACCAGTCCGCCAACACGATGAACCAGGCCTTCAAGGACTCCATCGCGGCGATCGCGGACCGGGCCGAGGCCGAGAAGGACTCCATCCGCGGCATCATCTTCACCTCCGCCAAGAAGACCTTCTTCGCGGGCGGGGACCTCAAGGACATGATCCGGCTGCGCCCCGAGGACGCGCAGCTCGCCTTCGACACCGGCACCGCGATCAAGCGCTCGCTGCGCCGCATCGAGACCCTCGGCAAGCCCGTGGTCGCCGCCATCAACGGCGCCGCCCTGGGCGGCGGTTACGAGATCTGCCTGGCCTCCCACCACCGCGTCGCCCTCGACGCGCCCGGCTCGAAGATCGGCCTGCCCGAGGTCACCCTCGGCCTGCTCCCGGCCGGCGGCGGCGTCACCCGCACCGTCCGCCTCATGGGCATCGCCGACGCCCTGCTCAAGGTGCTGCTCCAGGGGACCCAGTACACCCCCCAGCGCGCCCTGGACAACGGCCTGGTCCACGAACTGGCCGCCACGCCCGAGGAGATGCTCGCCAAGGCCCGCGCCTTCATCGACGCGAACCCGGTCTCGCAGCAGCCGTGGGACGTCAAGGGCTACCGCATCCCGGGCGGCACCCCGTCCAACCCGCGCTTCGCCGCCAACCTCCCCGCCTTCCCGGCCAACTTGAAGAAGCAGCTCGCCGGCGCCCCCTACCCGGCGCCGCGCAACATCCTGGCCTGCGCCGTCGAAGGCTCCCAGGTGGACTTCGAGACCGCGCTGACCATCGAGGCCCGCTACTTCACCGAGCTGGTCACCGGACAGACCGCCAAGAACATGATCCAGGCGTTCTTCTTCGACCTCCAGGCCGTCAACGCCGGCCGCAGCCGACCCCGGGGCGTGGAGCCCCGCGAGGTCACCAAGGTCGCCGTCCTCGGCGCCGGCATGATGGGCGCCGGCATCGCCTACTCCTGCGCCCGCGCGGGCATCGAGGTCGTGCTGAAGGACGTCACCCCCGAGGCCGCGGCGAAGGGCAAGGCCTACTCCGAGAAGCTGCTCGACAAGGCCCTGGCCCGCGGCCGTACGACCGAGGCCAAGCGCACCGAACTGCTGGCCCGGATCACCCCGACCGCCGACCCGGCCGACCTCACGGGCTGCGACGCCGTCATCGAGGCCGTCTTCGAGGACACCGCCCTCAAGCACAAGGTGTTCCAGGAGATCCAGGAGTTCCTCACTCCCGACGCGCTGCTCTGCTCCAACACCTCCACGCTGCCCATCACGGGCCTGGCGGAAGGGGTTGCGCGGCCCGCCGACTTCATCGGACTGCACTTCTTCTCGCCCGTCGACAAGATGCCGCTGGTGGAGATCATCAAGGGTGAGCGGACCGGCGACGAGGCCGTCGCCCGCGCCTTCGACCTCGTACGGCAGATCAACAAGACCCCGATCGTGGTCAACGACTCGCGCGGCTTCTTCACCTCGCGCGTCATCGGCCAGTTCATCAACGAGGGCGTCGCGATGGTCGGTGAAGGCATCGAGCCCGCCTCCGTCGAGCAGGCCGCGGCCCAGGCCGGGTACCCGGCCAAGGTCCTCTCCCTGATGGACGAGCTGACGCTCACGCTGCCCCGCAAGATCCGCAACGAGACCCGCAAGGCCTTCGAGGCCGAGGGCCGGGCGTGGGCCGAGCACCCCGCCGACACCGTCATCGACCGGATGGTCGACGAGTTCGGGCGCCCCGGACGCAGCGGCGGCGCCGGCTTCTACGTGTACGACGAGGACGGCAAGCGCGCGGGCATCTGGCCGGGGCTGCGCGAGCACTTCACCAAGGCCGCCGGAGACGGGCACGTCGAGATCCCGTTCCAGGACATGAAGGAGCGGATGCTCTTCTCCGAGGCGCTGGACACCGTCCGCTGCTTCGACGAGGGCGTCCTGACCTCCTACGCCGACGCCAACATCGGCTCGATCATGGGCATCGGCTTCCCGGCCTGGACCGGCGGCGTGATCCAGTACATCAACGGCTACGAGGGCGGCCTGCCCGGCTTCGTGGCCCGGGCCCGCGAGCTGGCCACGCAGTACGGTGAGCGGTTCACCCCGCCGGCCTCGCTGGTGGAGAAGGCCGAGCGCGGCGAGACCTACGCCGACTGACCGGTCCGCCGCGCGGTCCCGGGGCCGGTGCGCCCCGGGACCGCGCGT
>NZ_JBEXOV010000044.1:0-63743 GCF_040611715.1 Streptomyces sp. NPDC006544
TGATTGCTCCGAGGACGCTCAAACCAGCCTCAGCATGTCGACGGGGAGGCACCTGGATGGTCGTCTGGGTCGGCGCGGAGGCGGCCGCCCCGCCCGGCGCCCGGGTGGAGCTCTCGCGGACGGGAGACCTGTGGCGGGTCCTGGTGTCGGCCCCCGCCCCGGGTCCGGCCACCCTCCCGGTCCGCCTCACCGCGAGGGCGGCCGCCCTCGCGGAGGACTCCGTGGGACCTCCGCCATGACGGGGGACCGGGCCCCGGCCCGCGACCGGGACCGGGGGTCGGCCACCGTGTGGGGGGTGGTGGTGGCGACCGTGCTGGTGGCTGTCTTCGGCGGGGTGCTGCTGCTGGGGCAGGCGGTCGTGGCCCGCCATCGCGCCGCGGCGGCCGCGGACCTGGCGGCCCTCGCCGCGGCGGCGACCTGGGCCCACGGACCGGAGACCGCCTGTGCCACCGCCGTAAGGGTGGCGGCGGCGCAGGGCGCGCGGGTCACCGCGTGCGTGCTGTCGGGCGAGGTCGCCGAGGTCCGGGCTCGCGCTCCGACGGGCCGCTTCGCGCCGGAACTCCGCTCCCGGGCGGGCCCGCCGCTTGCTCGGGAGCCCGGCTGAGGAGCGGTGGCGGCGGTGCGCGGTCAGGGAGTGGGGGCTTCTTCCAGGAGGCGGGTGAGGAGGCGGACGGCGCCGCGTTTGTGGAGGGGGTCGTTGCCGTTGCCGCACTTCGGGGACTGGATGCAGGACGGGCAGCCGGCCTCGCACTCGCAGGCGGCGATGGCGTCGCGGGTCGCCGTCAGCCAGGCGTGGGCCGTGTGGAAGGCGCGTTCCGCGAACCCGGCGCCGCCCGGGTGGCCGTCGTAGACGAAGACCGTCGGAAGGAGGGTGTCGGGATGCAGCGGGACGGAGACCCCGCCGATGTCCCAGCGGTCGCAGGTGGCGAAGAGCGGGAGCAGGCCGATGGAGGCGTGTTCGGCGGCGTGCAGGGCGCCGCCGAGGATCTCCGGGTTGATCCGGGCCTCGTCGAGCTGGTCCTCGGTGACCGTCCACCACACGGCCCTGGTGCGCAGGGTGCGGGGCGGCAGGTCCAGCTTCGCCTCGCCGAGCACCTCGCCGGTGATCAGTTTGCGGCGCAGGTAGGAAACGACCTGGTGGGTGACTTCCACGGAGCCGAAACAGAGCCGCCCCCGGCCCCAGGCGACCTCCGTCTCGGTTTCCAGGACGGAGATCGCGGTCGTGTCGCGGGCCGTCGTGGAGAACGGAGGGTTGGCCTCCTCGACGAGGGCCACCGAATCCTCCAGGTCCAGGCGCTTCACGAGGTAGGTGCGGCCCTGGTGGAGGTGGACGGCCCCGCCGTGGACGGCCGTGTGGGAGGCGGCCTCGTCGACGGTCCCCAGCAGCCGGCCGGTGGAGGACTCGACGATCTGGACCGGGCGGCCGCCGGCGCCCCGGATGTCGGTGAGGTCGGAGGCCCGCTCGCGGCGGGTCCAGTGCCAGGCCGTGGCCCGCCGGCGCAGCAGCTTCGCCGCTTCCAGCTGCGGCAGGAGCTCGCGCGCCGCCGGACCGAAGAGGACGAGGTCGGACTCGGTCAGGGGCAGCTCCGCCGCGGCCGCGCACAGGTGCGGGGCCAGGACGTACGGGTTGTCGGGATCGAGGACCGTCGCCTCCACGGGCCGCTGGAAGAGGGCCTCGGGGTGGTGGACCAGGTAGGTGTCCAGCGGGTCGTCGCGGGCGATCAGGATTGCCAGCGCCCCCTGTCCGGCGCGCCCGGCCCGGCCGGCCTGCTGCCACAGGGAGGCGCGGGTGCCCGGGTAGCCGGTGATCAGGACGGCGTCGAGCCCGGAGACGTCCACGCCCAGCTCCAGGGCGGTCGTGGCGGCCAGGCCGAGCAGTTCGCCCGAGTGCAGGGCCCGCTCCAGGGCCCGCCGCTCCTCGGGCAGGTAGCCGCCGCGGTAGGCCGCGACGCGCCCGGGCAGCGAGCGGTCGACGGAGGCGAGCCGCTCCTGGGCGATGACGGCGATCAGCTCGGCGCCGCGCCGGGAGCGGACGAAGGCGACCGTACGGACGCCCTGGACGACCAGGTCCGTCAGGAGGTCGGCCGTCTCGGCGGTGGCCGTACGGCGTACGGGTGCGCCCCTCTCGCCCCTGAGGTCGGTCAGGGGCGGCTCCCACAGGGCGAAGACGACCTCGCCGCGCGGAGAGGCGTCCCCGGTGATCTCGACCACCGGCAGGCCCGTCAGGCGGCCCGCAGCGGCCCCCGGGTCGCTCGCCGTGGCCGATGCCAGCAGGAAGACGGGATCGGAGCCGTAGCGGGCGCACAGCCGCCGCAGGCGGCGCAGGACCTGGGCCACGTGGGAGCCGAAGACGCCCCGGTAGGTGTGGCACTCGTCGATCACGACGTAGCGCAGGGACCGCAGGAAGGCGGACCAGCGCGGGTGGGCCGGGAGGATCCCGCGGTGCAGCATGTCGGGATTGGTGAGGACGTAGTTGGCGTACTGGCGCACCCACTCGCGTTCCTCCACGGGCGTGTCCCCGTCGTAGACGGCGGGGCGGATCGCGTTGCCGAGCGGACCGGCCAGTTCCCGTACGGCGCGACGCTGGTCGGCGGCCAGTGCCTTCGTCGGGGACAGGTACAGGGCGGTCGCGCCGCGCCCGTTGGGTGCCTCCGCGCCGTCGGCCAGGGCGGACAGCACGGGCGCGAGGTAGGCCAGCGACTTCCCGGAGGCGGTTCCGGTGGCGACGACCACCGACTCGCCGTCGAGGGCGTGCTCGGCGGCGGCCGCCTGGTGTTCCCACGGGTGGCCGATCCCGGCCGCCTCGATCGCCGCCACGACATCCGTTCGGATGCGATCAGGCCAAACTGCATGACGGCCCTCCCGAGGGGGCAAGTGCTCCGTATGGGTGATGCGCGCAGCCCGGGAAGGCCCCCGTGACAGCCGGTCCAGGACCGTGCCGGGAGTGGGTCGAGCGTCCGCGGGAGCCGTGGGCCGACCGGGACGGTGAGTGTTGGCCATTGGAACCGAGTGTGTCACTGGCGTGCGGGACAATGGTCCCAAGGCGTCGTGCACGCCTGCCGGTAAGTGATTGAATGCCATCGCGGCAGCCAATCCCTCGCATACCTTCGGGTGGCGAGGCCCCTGGGGGGCGCCGCTCGATAGCAAGGTGCTGGAGGATCCGTGGACCTGTCCCTGTCGACTCGCACTGTCGGCGACCGTACGGTCGTGGTGGTCGGTGGCGAGATTGATGTGTATACCGCGCCCAAGCTGCGCGAGCAGTTGGTCGAGTTGGTGAACGACGGCAGCTACCACCTGGTTGTCGACATGGAGGGGGTCGACTTCCTCGACTCCACCGGACTTGGTGTGCTCGTGGGAGGCCTCAAGCGCGTCCGCGCGCACGAGGGCTCGCTGCGTCTGGTCTGCAACCAGGAGCGCATTCTGAAGATCTTCCGAATCACCGGTCTGACCAAGGTGTTCCCGATCCACAACTCGGTGGACGAGGCCGTCAGCGCTACCGACTGACGGCCCTCGCGGCGAAACGGCCGATGAGGAGCGGGGGGCACCGGGCCACAGGCGGTCCGGGCCCCTGTAAGGCACGCCCGTAGTCCGAGGGGGACGCGCATGGCCACCGTTGAACTGCGCTTCAGCGCCCAGCCCGAACACGTCCGGACGGCCCGCCTGGTCGCGGCCGCCGTGGCGCGGCGGGCGGGCGTGGAGGAAGCCGTCCTCGACGAGGTCCGCCTCGCCGTGGGCGAGGCCTGCTCGCGCGCCGTCGGACTGCACCGCAACAACGGGCTGAACGCGCCCGTCCGGGTCGTGCTGACCGAGGAGGAGAAGGTGTTCTCCATCGAGGTCGGCGACGAGGTGCCCGGGCCGGCCCATGGTCCGGGCGCCGGCATGCCCGGGATCGAGGCCGTTCTGGACCCCGATGTCGAGGGCGAGGACGAAATGGGCCTCGCCGTGATCAGCGGTCTGGTCGACGACGTCGAGGTGCTCAGCGGTGAGGCGGGCGGGACCATTCGGATGAGGTGGCCCGTCTCGGGGGCCTCCGACCTGCCGTAGCCCCTGAGGGGGTGCCCCGACGCCCTGCGGGCCGTCGGGCGCTTCGGCGACTCCGGGTTCCCCCGCCAGCCAGCCGCGGCCGCGCCAGCGCCTCACGGACCAGTTCCCCGCCGCCTCCGCGCTGCCCCGGCCGGGCCGCCGCCTCCACCGGGCCGCCGCCCCACCTGGCCGCCGCCCCCCACCGGGCTCCGGCCGGGCTTTGCCGTGCCCCGGCGAGTCCGGGGCGGCCTCGCCCCGCCCCGGCGATCACGCTGCGCGCCCCCGACCCGTTCCGGCCCCCCTCCTCCGCCTCCCTTCCCCCTGCGCCCCCTGCACCCCCTCCGCCCCTTCCGCCCCTCCGCCCCCTCCTCCCCGTACCGGCCCCGCACGCGCCTCGCGCCGTCCGTGCCCGCCGGGTGGCGGCGCGCTGCGGTGGGTTTCGGAGACGGCCCGGCTGCCGACGGGAGGCCGGGCGGGTCCCGGTAGGGCCCGGGAGATCCCGGGGCAGGGGCTTCCGGCGATCTCCCGACGCGTGTGCCGACGTATCTTCTGATCTTATTCAAAGGCCTGCCGAGCAGGGTTTTTTGAGGCGCCGTAGATCAATTCTGAAGTCGGACCCCGGCTATTTCCTAGATCGATGATCAGGCGTCAATGCCTTTGCCCCATTACTTCTTTCGAGGGTAATGGAGTGACCGGATCTATTGGTGAGGAGCAAGTGCAGGCCAATTCGGTTTCCCGCGTACTGTTTTGATCCCGCCGCGCTCCCTACAATCCGTCCACATCTTGAGCTCATCACGTCAAGGAGGACGAATGACGGGGCTCTTCACCCCTATCGCGCCCGGTCGCACCACTGACCTGGCATCCGCAGTACTCACCGATGACAACCGGCTCATCGTGATCGTCATCGCGGCCGTCGCCGTCGCCGCGCTCGTCGTCGCGCAGATCCTGGTCCGCCAGGTCCTCGCCGCCGACGAGGGCACCGCATCCATGAAGGAGATCGCCGCCGCGGTCCAGGAAGGCGCCAACGCCTACCTCGGCCGGCAGCTGCGCACGCTCGGCGTGTTCGCCGTCGTCGTGTTCTTCCTGCTCTTCCTGCTTCCCGCCGACGACTGGACCCAGCGGTCGGGACGCTCCGCCTTCTTCCTGGTCGGCGCGCTCTTCTCCGCCGCCACCGGCTACATCGGCATGCGCCTCGCGGTCCGCGCCAACGTCCGCGTCGCCGCGGCCGCCCGCGAGGCCACCCCCGCCGAGGGCGAGCCCGCCAAGGACCTGACCGAGGTCTCCCACAAGGCCATGCGGATCGCGTTCCGCACCGGCGGCGTGGTGGGCATGTTCACCGTCGGCCTCGGCCTGCTCGGCGCGTCCTGCGTCGTGCTCGTCTACGCCGCCGACGCCCCCAAGGTCCTGGAGGGCTTCGGACTCGGCGCCGCCCTGATCGCCATGTTCATGCGCGTGGGCGGCGGCATCTTCACCAAGGCCGCCGACGTCGGCGCCGACCTGGTCGGCAAGGTCGAGCAGGGCATTCCGGAGGACGACCCGCGCAATGCCGCGACCATCGCCGACAACGTGGGCGACAACGTCGGAGACTGCGCGGGGATGGCCGCCGACCTCTTCGAGTCGTACGCCGTCACCCTCGTGGCGGCCCTCATCCTCGGCAAGGCCGCCTTCGGCGACCTGGGCCTGGCCTTCCCGCTGATCGTCCCCGCCATCGGGGTCGTCACCGCGATGATCGGCATCTTCGCGGTCTCCCCGCGGCGCACCGACCGCAGCGGAATGACCGCCATCAACCGCGGGTTCTTCATCTCCGCGGTCATCTCGCTGGTGCTCGTCGGGATCGCCGTCTACACGTATCTGCCGGACACCTACAAGGAGCTCGTCGGCGTCGACGACGCCGCGATCCTCGCCCACTCCGGCGACCCGCGGATCCTGGCCCTGGTCGCCGTCGCCATCGGCATCGTGCTCGCGGCCCTGATCCAGCAGCTCACCGGCTACTTCACCGAGACCAACCGCCGTCCCGTCCGGGACATCGGCAAGTCCTCCCTGACCGGCGCGGCCACCGTCGTCCTCGCCGGCATCTCCGTGGGCCTGGAGTCCGCCGTCTACACGGCGCTGCTCATCGGCCTCGGCGTCTACGGGGCGTTCCTGCTCGGCGGCACCTCGATCATGCTGGCGCTCTTCGCCGTGGCCCTGGCCGGCACCGGCCTGCTCACCACCGTGGGCGTCATCGTCGCCATGGACACCTTCGGGCCGGTCTCCGACAACGCCCAGGGCATCGCGGAGATGTCCGGCGACGTCGAGGGCGCCGGTGCGCAGGTCCTGACCGACCTGGACGCCGTGGGCAACACCACCAAGGCCATCACCAAGGGCATCGCCATCGCCACGGCCGTGCTGGCCGCGGCCGCGCTCTTCGGCTCGTACAACGACGCCATCGCGAACGCGGTCAGGGAGGTCGGTGCCAAGGCCGGGGAGATGAACCTCAGCCTGGACATCGCGCAGCCCAACAACCTGGTCGGCCTGATCCTGGGCGCGGCGGTCGTGTTCCTGTTCTCCGGCCTCGCCATCAACGCCGTCGCCCGCTCGGCCGGCGCGGTGGTCTACGAGGTGCGCAGGCAGTTCCGCGAGCACCCCGGGATCATGGACTACACCGAGAAGCCCGAATACGGCCGGGTCGTGGACATCTGCACCAAGGACGCGCTGCGCGAACTCGCCACGCCCGGCCTGCTCGCGGTCCTCACCCCCATCGCCATCGGATTCTCGCTCGGCGTCGGCGCGCTCGGGTCCTTCCTGGCCGGAGCCATTGGCACGGGCACGCTGATGGCGGTCTTCCTCGCCAACTCCGGTGGTGCGTGGGACAACGCGAAGAAGCTCGTCGAGGACGGGCACCACGGCGGCAAGGGCAGTGCGGCCCACGAGGCCGTCGTCATCGGCGACACCGTCGGCGACCCGTTCAAGGACACCGCCGGTCCGGCCATCAACCCGCTGCTCAAGGTCATGAACCTGGTGGCGCTGCTGATCGCCCCGGCCGTCGTGCAGTTCAGCTACGGCGCGGACGCCAACCCGATCGTGCGGGCCGTGGTCGCGGTCCTCGCGATCGGCGTCATCGTCGGCGCGGTGTACGTCTCCAAGCGCCGCGGCATCGCGGTCGGCGAGGAGGGCGAGGGCGAGAACGAGAACGCCGGCGGGACCGGGACGGCCGAGCGGGTGGGCCAGTCGGCCGATCCGGCGACGGTGGTCTCGTCCTGAACCCAGCACACCGGGGCACCTGATCGGACTCTCGATCGTACGCCCGAACGGCGGACGGGCGGCGCGGACTGACGCGCCGTCCGTCCGCCTTTGTGTTTCCCGGATGGAGGGCGTGTATCTTCCGGCCGAGAGTCTTCGAAGGGACCAATCCGGTGAACAAGAAGCTTGCGGCCGCGGTGTCGGGCGGTGCGGTGCTCATGCTCGTCCTGTCCGGCTGCGGCGGGGACGACGGCGACAAGAAGACCGACGCCTGGGCCAAGAAGGTCTGTGACAGCTGGCAGCCCGAGCTCAAGAAGATCGAGCAGGCCAACACGGACATCAAGCGGGTGGCGACCGAGAGCAGCAAGCCCGAGGAGGTCCAGTCGACCGACTCGGCGGCCTTCGGGACCATGTCCGAGGCGTACAAGTCGATGGGTGCGGCCTTGCAGGGGGCGGGTGTTCCGCCGGTCAAGGACGGCCAGAACACCCAGACCGCCGCGGTCACGGGCTTCGAGGCGACGTCGCAGGGGTACACCGCCCTGAAGGCGAAGATGGACGCCCTCGACCCCAAGGACCAGGGCAAGTTCGCCGAGGGCCTCAAGGACGTGGCGGGCGGCCTGGAAGAAGCGACCAAGGGTGGCAAGGACGCGCTCGACCAGCTCAAGGCGGGCGGCCTCGACAAGGCGATGAACGGCCAGAAGGGCTGCCAGGTGACGACCCCGTCACCGGCGAAGTCCTAGGCCCGGCACGGGCTGCCGCCCAGCCGACCGCGTCGGCGGACCGGGGCGGCCGGGATCCTTCGGGACCCCGGCCGCCCCGTCGCGTTCCGGGTTCCGGAGCCTGCCGGTGAGTACGGAGCTGCGCCCGGGCGGCGTTCCGCCCGGCGGCACCGGGCCGGACGCCGGCTCCCGGAGGGCGACGGGCGCCCACGCCGAAGGCCGTGTGGCGCGGGGAATGCCGGTGGCAGCGGCCACAATGGACGGGTGAGTACCACCAGCCTTCCCTCCGGTCTGCCCGCCCGCCTCCCCTCGTCCGACCGCGCCGCCGAGCTCCGCGCCGCGATGCTCGCCGCCGGTTTCACCGCCGACGGACTGCTCGACCTGCTCGGCGCCCCCGCCTACGCGGCGCTCGCCCGCAGCGAGACGGTTCCCGCGCTGCGCGCAACGCGCGGCGGCGGCGACGGACCGCTCGCGATCCTCGTCCGGCTGTTCCTCCTCCAGCAGTCCGTGCCGGCCGTGCACGCCTCGGCCGCGCTGCCCCTCGAGGCGGCGTTGGCCGACGGCTGGCTGCGCCGGGAGGAGGCCGCCGACGGCGAGGACACGGTGCGCGCCGTGGTGGACGTCCGCCCGTACGGAGGGCCGGAGGGCGAGGACTGGTTCATCGTCTCCGACCTCGGCTGCGCCGTCGGCGGGGCCGGCGGGATCGGCAGCCGCGAGGAGGGCGTGGTCCTCGGAGTCGGCGGCGCGTCCACCACGCTGGCCGCGATCACCGTCCGGACGCCGGTCGCCTCGGCCCTCGACGTCGGCACCGGCTCGGGGATCCAGGCGCTGCACGCCGCCCAGCACGCCACCCGGGTCACGGCGACCGACGTCAACCCCCGGGCCCTGGAGTTCACCCGGTTGACCCTGGCGCTGTCGGGGGCCCCGGAGGCCGAGCTGCTCGCCGGATCGCTGTTCGAGCCCGTCGGCGGGGCCACGTACGACCTGATCGTGTCGAATCCGCCGTTCGTGATCTCGCCCGGCGCCCGGCTGACGTACCGGGACGGCGGGATGGGCGGCGACGACCTGTGCCGGACGCTGGTCCAGGAGGCCGGAGCCCGGCTCAACCCGGGCGGTTACGCGCAGTTCCTCGGCAACTGGCAGCACGTGGACGGCGAGGACTGGCACGACCGGGTGCGGGGCTGGGTGCCGCGCGGCTGCGACGCCTGGATCGTGCAGCGTGACGTGCAGGACGTCACGCAGTACGCGGAGTTGTGGCTGCGCGACGCGGGGGACCACCGCAGCGACCCCGCCGCGTACGAGCGGCGCTACGAGGACTGGCTGGACGAGTTCGAGGCCCGCAAGACCAAGGCGGTCGGATTCGGCTGGATCACGCTGCGGCGCAGCGAGGCGGCCGAGTCGTCGATCGTGGTCGAGGAATGGCCGCACTCGGTGGAACAGCCGCTCGGAGAGGCCGTCCTCGCGCACTTCGCCCGGCAGGACTACCTCCGGGACCACGATGACGCGGCCCTGCTGGAGGGCTATTTCCAGCTGGCCGAGGAGATCGTGCAGGAGCAGGTCGGCGCGCCCGGCGCGGAGGATCCGGAACACGTGGTGCTCCGGCAGAACCGGGGGATGCGCCGCGCGACCAAGGTCGACACGGTCGGCGCCGGCTTCGCCGGGGTGTGTGACGGATCACTGAGCGCGGGCCGGATCCTGGACGCGATCGCGCAGCTGGTGGAAGAGGACCCGGTGGTCCTGAGGGACCGGACGCCGGAGGCGATCCGGATGCTGGTGGAGCAGGGGTTCCTGGAGCCGCTCACGCAGCCGTCGCCGGAGGCCTAGCCCGCGGGCCGAGCCTTCCGGAGCCGCGTTCCGGTGTGGGTGGGGACGGGCGCCAGCCCGGAATGCGGAATCCGGAATCCGGTCGGAAGGCCTGCGGACGGCGGGCCGCCGCTTTCCCGCTGTCGAGGCTTTCCCGCCGCCGCGGCGGGCCCGCGCGGCGCCGCGGGCCCGCGGAACGGGGCCGCGGCGCACCCGCGGAACGGGATGCGCGGCCCGCGGGACGGGTGGGCGGGCGCGCTCGCGAGCGGCGCGCCGGGTTTCGCCGCGGTTCCCCCCGAGGAGCGCGTCAGGACGTAAACGCCGATGTGAAGAGGGGTGCGGGGGCGGGGCCAGACGGCCCTTCGGCCACTCGGCCCGGTGATCGCGGAGGGCCTGGCGCGGCATCCGGGCGGCAGAAATGGCACTTGTCGGGTTACCGTTCGAGTGGCCGTTGCGGGCTTCTGCCGTTTGACACGGGGGCGGGTTGTACCGTCACACTCCGCAGCGTCGCCGTACCGCGACCGTGTGCCGACCGGAGAGAAGAGCCAAGTTGTCCCCGACTAGCGAGACCGCAAAGGGCGGCCGCCGACTCGTCATCGTCGAGTCCCCTGCCAAGGCGAAGACGATCAAGGGCTACCTCGGCCCGGGATACGTCGTCGAGGCGAGCGTCGGGCACATCCGCGACCTCCCCAGCGGCGCGGCCGAGGTTCCCGACAAGTACACCGGTGAGGTCCGTCGCCTCGGTGTGGACGTCGAACACGACTTCGCGCCGATCTACGTCGTCAACGCCGACAAGAAGGCCCAGGTCAGGAAGCTCAAGGAGCTGCTGGCCGAGTCCGACGAACTCTTCCTCGCCACCGATGAGGACCGCGAGGGCGAAGCCATCGCGTGGCACCTGCAGGAAGTTCTCAAGCCCAAGGTCCCCGTCCACCGGATGGTCTTCCACGAGATCACCAAGGACGCGATCCGCGACGCCGTCGCGAACCCGCGCGAGCTCAACCAGCGCATGGTCGACGCCCAGGAGACCCGCCGCATCCTCGACCGCCTCTACGGCTACGAGGTCTCGCCGGTCCTGTGGAAGAAGGTCATGCCGAAGCTGTCGGCGGGTCGTGTCCAGTCGGTCGCCACCCGCATGGTCGTCGAGAAGGAGCGCGAGCGCATCGCCTTCCGCACCGCCGAGTACTGGGACCTGACCGGCACGTTCTCCACCGGCCGCGCCGGTGACGCCTCGGACCCCTCCACGCTGGTCGCCCGCCTGAACACGGTGGACGGCAAGCGTGTCGCGCAGGGCCGCGACTTCGGCTCGACGGGGCAGCTCAAGAGCGAGGTGCTGCACCTCGACGAGGCGAACGCGCGGGCGCTGGCCGCCGCGCTGGAGCAGACCGCGTTCGCCGTCCGCTCGGTCGAGTCCAAGCCGTACCGCCGTTCCCCGTACGCCCCGTTCCGTACGACGACGCTCCAGCAGGAGGCCTCGCGCAAGCTCGGCTTCGGGGCGAAGGCGACGATGCAGGTGGCGCAGAAGCTGTACGAGAACGGCTTCATCACCTATATGCGTACGGACTCCACCACGCTCTCCGACACCGCGGTGTCGGCGGCGCGGGCGCAGGTCACGCAGCTCTACGGCGCCGAGTACCTGCCGGAGAAGCCGCGCGTCTACGCCGGCAAGGTCAAGAACGCGCAGGAGGCGCACGAGGCGATCCGCCCCTCGGGCGACCGTTTCCGCACTCCCGCCGAGACCGGTCTGACCGGCGACCAGTTCCGCCTGTACGACCTCATCTGGAAGCGGACCGTCGCCTCCCAGATGAAGGACGCGGTCGGCAACTCGGTGACCGTGAAGATCGGCGGCCGCGCGGCGGACGGCCGGGACGCCGAGTTCTCCGCGTCCGGCAAGACGATCACCTTCCACGGCTTCATGAAGGCCTACGTCGAGGGCGCCGACGACCCGAACGCCGAGCTCGACGACCGCGAGAAGCGCCTCCCGCAGGTCGCGGAGGGCGACGCCCTGTCGGCCGAGGAGATCACCGCCGACGGCCACTCGACCAAGCCTCCGGCCCGGTACACCGAGGCCTCGCTGGTCAAGGAGCTCGAGGAGCGCGAGATCGGCCGCCCGTCGACGTACGCGTCGATCATCGGCACGATCCTCGACCGCGGATACGTCTTCAAGAAGGGCACGGCGCTCGTGCCGTCCTTCCTGTCGTTCGCCGTGGTCAACCTGCTGGAGACGCACTTCGGGCGGCTCGTCGACTACGACTTCACGGCCAGGATGGAGGACGACCTCGACCGCATCGCGCGGGGCGAGGCCCAGTCCGTGCCGTGGCTGAAGCGGTTCTACTTCGGCTCGGAGGACGCGACCGAGGTCGTACCGGCCGACGGCGACCACCTCGGCGGCCTGAAGGAGCTGGTGACCGACCTGGGCGCGATCGACGCCCGGGAGATCTCCTCCTTCCCCGTCGGCGAGGGCATCGTGCTGCGCGTCGGCCGCTACGGGCCGTACGTGGAGCGCGGCGAGAAGGACTCCGAGGGCCACCAGCGGGCGGACGTGCCGGAGGAGATGGCACCGGACGAGCTGACCGTGGAGTACGCGGAGGAGCTGTTCGCGAAGCCGAGCGGCGAGTTCGAGCTGGGCAAGGACCCGATCAGCGGGAACGAGATCGTCGCGAAGGACGGCCGCTACGGGCCGTACGTGACGGAGATCCTGCCGGAGGGCACGCCGAAGACCGGCAAGAACGCGGTGAAGCCGCGGACGGCCTCGCTGTTCGCGTCGATGAGCCTGGACACGGTCACGCTGGAGGACGCGCTCCGCCTCATGTCCCTGCCGCGCGTCGTGGGCGTGGACGCGGAGGGCGTGGACATCACCGCGCAGAACGGCCGCTACGGCCCGTACCTGAAGAAGGGCACGGACTCGCGGTCGCTGGAGACCGAGGACCAGCTGTTCTCGATCACGCTGGAGCAGGCGCTGGCGATCTACGCGCAGCCGAAGCAGCGCGGGCGCGCGGCGGCCAAGCCTCCGCTGAAGGAGCTGGGCACCGACCCGGTGAGCGAGAAGCCGGTGGTGGTCAAGGACGGCCGCTTCGGGCCGTACGTGACGGACGGCGAGACGAACGCGACGCTGCGGCGGGACGACGACGTCGAGACGATCACGCCCGAGCGGGGCTACGAGCTGCTCGCGGAGAAGCGGGCGAAGGGGCCGGCGAAGAAGACGGCCAAGAAGGCTCCCGCGAAGAAGGCTCCGGCCAAGAAGGCCCCGGCGAAGAAGGCGACGACGGCGAAGACCGCTGCCGCCAAGAAGACGACGGCGAAGAAGACGGCGGCCGCGGTGAAGACGGCCGCCAAGAAGACGGTCGCGAAGAAGGCGGTCGCCGTTCCGGCGGACGAGTAGTCCCGGGTCCGGACCCCGGTTCGGTACCGGCCCGCGGAGGGTGAGGGCAGGGCCCGTGCGACGCGCACGGGCCCTGCCCTTTCCGGCGGCGGCGGGGCGGCCCCGGGGCGCCGCCCCGGAGGTGGGTCGGGGGTCACACCGGACCTTGTCCACAGGGCTCCGCACCCGCCAGGCGCAGCGGATAGGCTGGGCGGATGACGCGAGCCGAGCAGCCAACGGTCGTGACCGCCACCGCCGACACCACCCCCACCTACGACGAAGCCCTCGCCGCGGACTCCCGCGAGCGGGCGGTGCGCGCCCTGCTGCGCACGCCCAGGCTCCGCCGGCTGTGGAGCGCCCAACTGGTCAGCGGCATCGGTGATGCCCTCGCCCTGCTGGTCCTGGTCCTGCTCGCCTTCCAGGCGGCCGTGGACCAGGAAGCCTTCGGCGGTGGATACACCGGCTGGGCCCTGGCGGTCGCCGCGGTCTTCGGCGTCCGCGTGCTCGCCACCGTCCTGTTCGGCGCCGTCCTCCTGGGCCCCCTGTCCCAGCTCACCGCCCCCGGCGGCAAGCTGGACCGCCGCTGGACGATGATCGGCGCCGACGGGATCCGGCTCGCCCTGTTCGTCGTCGCCCCGCTGTGGCTCGACTGGCTTCCGGACCAGGCACTGACCGCCCTGCTCGCCACCGTCTTCGTCTCCGGCGCCGCCGAGCGGCTGTGGGCGCTGGCCAAGGACAGCGCGGCGCCCGCCCTGCTGCCCGAGCCGCCGCCGGAGGGCGCGGCCGTGCGGCCGCTCCCGGACCATCTCGACGCCCTGCGCCGGCTGAACCTCCGTACCTCCTTCGCGGCCCTGCCCGTCGCGGCGGCCGCGCTGCTCGCCGCGACCCTGATCGGCAAGGCCCTCGGCCTCGGCGTCGGCTGGTTCGCCGACAACCAGGCCGCGCTGGGCTCGTACGTGGCCTCCGGCCTCTTCGCGGCCTCCGTGTCGCTGCTGCTCCCGCTGGTACTGCCCGCGACGAAGACCCCGCGGCCGCGCTCCCCGTTGGAGGGGCTGCCCGCCCCCAAGGCGGGGGACCGGCCCGAGAAGGGGCGTACGGGGGCCATCCCGCTGCTCGTCCTCGCCTGCGCCGCCGTCGCCGCAGCGGTCGCCGCCGCCGCCGCCGTGGCCGTCCTGCACGCCACCGACCTGGGGGGCGGAGCGGCCGCGTTCTCGCTGTCCGTACTGGCCCTGCTCGGCGGCACCGCCCTCGGCATCCGGGCCACCCAGGCCGGCAAGATCCTTCCCGGCCTGTCCCGGCGCCGCCTGCTCGCCCTGGCCATCGCGGTGGCCGGGCTGGCGCTGCTGCTGACGGGCCTGGTCCCCGACACCGCGACCGTGCTGTTCCTGTCGCTGCTCGCCGGCGCCGCCGCGGGCGTCGCCGCCAGTACCGGGCACACGCTGCTGGACCAGGAGACCGAGGAGTTCCGCCGGGCCCGGGTCACCGAGCACCTGCAGGCCGTCGTACGGGTAGCGGTGGCCGTCGGAGCCGTGGCCGCCCCGCTGCTGGCCGCGGGCATCGGCCCGCACCGGCTGGCCGGCGGCGGGATCGTCTTCGCGCACGGTGGCGCGGCCTTCACCCTGATGCTCGTCGGCGCCCTGCTGCTGCCGGTCGCCGTCGTCGTCCTGGCCAAGGCCGACGACCGCAGCGGCGTACCGCTGCGCCGTGACCTGCGGGAGGCGCTGCGCGGCGGGGAGCCGGTGCAGGCCGCGTCCGACGCCGGGTTCTTCATCGCCCTGGAGGGCGGCGACGGCGCCGGCAAGTCCACCCAGGTGGAAGTGCTGGCCGAGTGGATACGCGGCAAGGGCCACGAGGTCGTCGTGACGCGCGAGCCCGGAGCCACCCCGGTCGGCAAGCGGCTCCGTTCGATCCTGCTCGACGTGTCCTCCGCCGGACTCTCGAACCGCGCCGAGGCCCTGCTGTACGCGGCCGACCGCGCCGAACACGTGGACACCGTCGTACGGCCCGCCCTGGAGCGCGGCGCGGTCGTCATCACCGACCGCTACGTCGACTCCTCGGTGGCCTATCAGGGCGCCGGACGGGACCTGTCCCCGACCGAGATCGCCCGTATCTCGCGCTGGGCCACCGACGGCCTCGTACCGAACCTGACCGTGCTGCTCGACGTGTCGCCGGAGGCGGCCCGGGAGCGGTTCACGGAGGCGCCGGACCGGCTCGAGTCGGAGCCGGCGGAGTTCCACCAGCGGGTGCGGGCCGGATTCCTGACGCTGGCGGCGGCCGACCCCGGGCGCTATCTGGTGGTCGACGCGGGCCAGGACCCGGAGTCGGTGAGCACGGTCGTGCGCCACCGGCTGGACCGGATGCTCCCGCTCTCGGAGGCCGAGGTGGCCGCGCAGGCGGAAGCCCGCCGGCGTGCCGAGGAGGAGGCCAAGCGCAAGGCCGAGGAAGAGGCGGCGCGCAAGGCCGAAGAGGCCCGGCTGCTGGCCGAAGAAGAGGCCCGCAAGGCCCGCGAGGCCGAGGAGGCCCGGGCCAGGGCGGAGGCCGAGGCGGCCCGCAAGGAGCACGAGGAGCGGCTGCGCGCCGAGGAGGAGGCCCGTGAGCGGGCCGAGGCCGAGCGGCTGCGGTGGGAGGCCGAGGAAAAGGCCCGCGCCCTCGAGCAGGAGCGGCTGCGCAGGCAGGCGGAGGAGGAGTCCCGGCTGCGTGCCGAGGCCGAGGAACGCCGGGTGGAGAAGCAGCGGCGGGCCGAAGAGGCCCTGCTGAAGGCTGAGGAGGCGCGGCGCCTGGCCGAGGCCTCGGCGGCCGAAGTGGCGGCCGCGGCGAACGCCGCCGCGGCGGCCTCGGCCGCGCGGGCCGCGGCTTCCGCGCCGGTGCCGGGCGTGCCCGCCGTGCCCGCGCCGCCTGCGGCCGCACCTGGCGCGTCCTCACCTGGCGCGGCGGCCGCGGACGCGCCCAGGGCCGACATGCGCAAGGCCGACATGCGCGAGGCCGACATGCGCGAGGCCGGCACGCGCGGGCGTGGGGAACCGCACCCCGACGACGCGCTGACGGTCGAGACCCCGGTGGTCAAGCGGGTCGTGCAGCCGGACGACGTCACCCAGACGGTCCCCGTCCCGAAGATCGACCCGGCCGCCGAGACCTCGGTGCTGCCGCCCGTCCGCGCGACGGGCCCGGCCGACGAGACGGCCGTCCTGCCTCCCGTACGCCCGTCGGACACGGGTCCGGGCGCGGGTCCGCGTACCGCTCCGGGGACGGGCGCCGGTACGGGCGCGAACCCGGCGGCGGGGACGCCGCGCGTGCAGCACTCCGCGTCGCGGCCCACGGCACGGCGGCCCGCGGAGAACCCGGCCGACCGGGTGCCGCCGGGCATCTTCCGGGACGGCGGCAACGACGCGACCCGCGAGCTGCCCCTCCCCGGCGAGGACGGCCGCCCGCGCCGGGCGCGCTCGGACTGGGCGGAGGAGACCCCGCTCGACGACCTGCCCACGCTGGCGGACGAACTGCTCGGCCGGCGCCGGGACGACGAGGACGACGAAGGCCGCGGCCCGCGCCGCTCCTGACGGGGTGTGTCAGTGGCGCACGCCACACTGGGGTGAGCCGAGCAGCAGGCACGGACGGTACGCGAGGGGAAGGGTGGTGGGCGGGATGCCCGTATGGGACGACCTGGTGGGACAGGAGCGGGTCCAGACGCAGCTGGCCGCCGCCGCCCGCGACGCCGACGCCCTGGTCACCGCCATCGAGGCGGGGACGCAGGCGCCGACCGCCTCCAAGATGACGCACGCCTGGCTGTTCACCGGGCCGCCCGGCTCCGGGCGCGCCACGGCCGCCCGCGCGTTCGCGGCCGCGCTCCAGTGCACCAGTCCGGACCGTGCGCTCGGCGGAGAGCCGGGCTGCGGGTTCTGCGACGGCTGCCACACCACCGTGATCGGTACGCACGCCGACGTGGAGATCGTCCGCACCGATCAGCTGTCCATCGGCGTGAAGGACACGCGGGCCCTGGTCCGCCGGGCGCAGCTCTCCCCGGCCGTCGGGCGCTGGCAGGTCATCGTCATGGAGGACGCCGACCGCCTCACGGAAGGCGCGGGCAACGTCCTGCTCAAGGCCGTGGAGGAGCCGGCGCCGCGGACCGTGTGGCTGCTGTGCGCGCCCTCGCTGGAGGACGTCCTGCCCACCATCCGCTCCCGCTGCCGGCACCTGACGCTGCGCACTCCTCCCGTGTCCGCCGTCGCCGAGGTGCTGGTCCGGCGCGACGGCATCGAACCGGCCGTCGCGCAGGCCGCGGCCCGCGCGACGCAGGGGCACATCGGCCGGGCCCGCCGGCTCGCCACCGACGAGGCGGCGCGCTCGCGCCGGGCCACCGTGCTGAAGCTGCCGATGCGCGTGGACGACGTGGGCGGCTGCCTCAAGGCGGCCCAGGAGCTGGTGGACGCCGCCGCCGAGGACGCCAAGCAGGTCGCGGAGGAAGTGGACGCCAAGGAGACCGAGGAACTGCGGGCCGCGCTCGGCGCCGGGGCCGGTACGGGCGGACGGATGCCGCGCGGTACGGCGGGCGTGATGAAGGAGCTGGAGGACCGGCAGAAGCGCAGGCGTACGCGCACGCAGCGCGACAGCCTCGACCTGGCGCTGACCGACCTCACCGCTTTCTACCGGGACGTGCTGGTCCTCCAGCTGGGCTCGTCGCTGGACATCGCGAACGTGGAGATACGCCAGGACCTGGACCGGATCGCCCGCGAGTCGGGCCCCGAACGGACGCTGCGGCGCATCGAGGCGATCATCGCGTGCAGGCAGGCACTGGACCGCAATGTGGCCCCGCTGCTCGCCGTCGAGGCGATGACGATGTCGCTGCGCGCGGGCTGAGGGCGGCCCCGGTCCGGCCGCCTCGCCCGTTCGCTCCGCCTCTCCGCCTCTCCGCCTCTCCGCGCGGCAACTCTCGTTGACGGATTCACCCGTTCGGGCGGTCCGGATGGCGCGCCCGCGAGCCCGCCCGTCCGTACGGGGCGGGGGACCGCACCCGTGCGGTCGTCCGCCGCCCCGCGTGCGGGCCGCCCGACCCGGCGTGTCCGCAGGCCGTAGGCTCCGGGGATGGACACCAGTCGCCTGCTGCGCACCACCGGTACCGTGATCGCCGCCGCGGGGCTGTTCCTCTCGGGATGCACCTCGGGTGGTTCGGGGGGGCCGCGGGCCTCCGCTTCGCCGGGAGAGGGTTCCGCCACGCAGTCGGCCGAACCGGGCGCCGTACCGGCCGCGCTGCGCCCGTACTACGACCAGAAGCTGAGCTGGCGCGCGTGCGGCGTTCCCGGCTTCGACTGCACCACCATGAAGGCCCCGTTGGACTACGAGCACCCCGAGTCCGGCGACATCGACATCGCGGTGGCCCGGCGCAAGGCCACCGCCCCCGGCAAGCGGCTCGGCTCGCTGGTGGTCAACCCGGGCGGTCCGGGCGGCTCCGGGATCGGATACCTCCAGTCGTACGCGGGCATCGGCTACCCGGCGCAGGTGCGCGCCGCGTACGACATGGTCTCCTTCGACCCGCGCGGCGTGGACCGCAGCAGCCCCGTGGAGTGCCTGACCGGCCCGGCCATGGACAAGTACACGCAGGTGGACCAGACCCCGGACTCGGCGGCGGAGCAGGCCCAGCTCGTGGCCGCGTTCAAGGAGTTCGCGGCCGCCTGCCAGGCACGGTCACAGCGGATCCTGCCGCACGTCTCGACCGTGGACGCGGCGCGGGACATGGACGTGCTGCGCGCGGCCCTGGGCGACGAGAAGCTGTCGTACGTCGGCGCCTCGTACGGCACCTTCCTCGGGGCGACGTACGCGGAGCTCTTCCCGGGCCGGACCGGCCGGCTGGTCCTGGACGGGGCGATGGACCCGTCCCGCCCGGCGCTCGAGCTGAACCGGGACCAGACCGAGGGCTTCGAGACGGCCTTCCGGGCCTTCGCCGCGGACTGCGCCAAGCAGCCGGACTGCCCGCTCGGCCAGGGCAACCCGGACGCGGTGGCGGAGCGCCTGAAGGAGTTCTTCCGCAAGGTGGACGCCCAGCCGGTCCCCACCACCGACCGGGCCCGCCCCGCGCTCGGCGAGTCCCTGGCGACGACCGGCGTGATCGCCGCGCTGTACGACGAGAACGCCTGGCCGCAGCTGCGCGAGGCGCTCGCGGCCGCGATCAACGACGACGACGGCAACGGCCTGCTCGCCCTGGCCGACAGCTACTACGAGCGCGGACCGGACGGCAAGTACGCCAACCTCATGTCCGCGAACGCCGCCGTCAACTGCCTCGACCAGCCTCCCGCCTTCGACGGCCCCGGGGCGGTCGACAAGGCGCTGCCGTCCTTCACCAAGGCCTCCCCGGTCTTCGGCCCGGGCCTCGCGTGGGCCTCGCTGAACTGCACGTACTGGCCGGCCAAGGCCACGGGCACGGCCGCCGCACTGCACGCGAAGGGCGCCCCGCCGATCGTGGTGGTCGGCACCACACGCGACCCGGCGACCCCGTACAAGTGGGCCCAGGCCCTGGCGGGCCAACTCGACTCGGGCGTGCTGCTGACGTACGACGGGGACGGCCACACCGCGTACGGCCGAGGCAGCGAGTGCATCGACTCGGCGATCAACCGCTACCTGCTGGAAGGCACCCCTCCGCAGGACGGCAAGAAGTGCTGACCCCCCTCCGCGGCCCCTGTTCGAGGCACCCCGTTTAACCCTGTAGACTTGGCGCCGCTGCTGATGAGAGCCTCCCACCAGGGAAATTCTTGTCTTCCCAGCGGTGCCGCCTTAGCTCAGCTGGCCAGAGCAACGCACTCGTAATGCGTAGGTCTCGGGTTCGAATCCCGAAGGCGGCTCGGATTAGCCCCAGGACTCACTCGCCGTGACCTGGGGCTTTTTCATGCCCGGGCGGTGCGCGTCGCGTGAGGGGAACGCCGTAGGAACGGCTTGCGTGAGTGATGCGTGAGCGCTCGACAGGCCGACCAGCTCCGCACCAGGTCGGCGTGGGGCCTCCGTCGCGGGAGTGCCCGCGTCCCTTCACCAGTTGGGGTCGAGAACCAGCGGGGCTTCGGACGCCATCCAGGCGTCGAACTCCTCCGGTGTCATGAAGACGGGCCGGCCAGCCTCCGCAGCGGTCAGCGTCGCCAGCCCGGACAGCATGGCCGCCGGATCGGTGCCTGCGAGTCGTCCCCGTACGTCCTTCAACCCGGGCAGCACAACGGCCGACGCGCGCGACGCCGGGACCAGGGCGGCCGCCGCCGAGCCCAGCAGCCCCGAGGTCAGGGATGCCGTGAGCAGCTCCCGCTCCAGCAGCTGCGCGCCCGGCCCGCCGGTGCCGCGGACCGCCACCAAGGCGGCCTGCAGGCCCTGCGCGATCAGTGTGCCCGCTGCCTGGCCCACCAGACCGCCCACCAGCGCCCCGACCACCGGCACCGGGATCACCGTCTGGGCCACCGCCCCGCAGGCCCAGCCCAGGCCGGTCCGCAGGGTGGCCTCCGCGCTGCGGGCCGCGAACTCGCCCGCGTCGATTTGCCCGCGCGCCAGCGCCACACCTGCCTCCGCCACCGCGTACGCGGCACCCGCCGTCGCGAACGCCAGGTCCACGCCGCCCAGCACTGCGGGCAGACGCCCGGCCCGCGACGCTGTACGGATTACCGAGCCCAGCCCCGCGACGGCCCCGGACCGCGCCGCAGCCTGGGCCGCCGACGCGGCTGCTGTGAGGGCTGCAGACGCGGCCGAGGTCTCGCCCGCCCGCACCCGGGCCAGCTGTCCGGCGGCGGACACGGCCCCGGCGACCAGCGCGCCGACCGCCGCCGCCGTTCCCGCTGCTGCCGCCGCCTCCCGGCCGGCCGCCCGTACCGCCTCACCGCGCGCCCAGCGCATCGGGTCGAGGGCCGAGCGGTGCGCGTCGGCCAGGGCGATCGGCTCGGAGGTGACGTTCCCGTACTCCAGCCGATCCTTCAGATACGCATGGGCGTCGGCATAGTCGGCGAACCGTACTCCCTCGGGAGACATGGTGAGTCGGCGCTCCAGCAGACTGTTCACGGCGGCGACCCGGTCGCCCGCCACCAGCCGCGCCATCCCCTCGTAGTGCGGCTGGGCCACCTGGTGCGCGGTCTTCGGGACGCTGTCCATCAACTTGGCCTGCGCTTGGCCCACGAGTCGGCCCCGGTCGACGAGCCAAAGGTCGGCCGAGGCGGTCTGCGAGCCGCCTTCGGCCCACTCCGTGACCACAGCCCGGACCGACGCGCCGGCCCGGATCGCGTTCTGATTGAAGGAGAGCGCGTGCTGTACCTCGAAGAGGTGCCCCGCACGCTGGGCGTTGCCGATGTTGACGTACCGGCGCACCAGCCGCTCCACCGTCTCCCGGGTGCGCAACGTCTCGACGGTGGCCTCGGCCAGCCGTCGGGTGGCGGCGTCCGCGACCGTCCAGGCGGCCTGGTCGGCGGCGCCGGGCAGGATGGTACGGCTCATGCGGCACAGGCCAGTTCGGCAAGGTGGGCCCGGGCGTCCGCAATGACGCGGCCGGACAGTTCGCTGACCCGGCCGTCATCTCCGGCCGGCGGGGCTCCCATGACCGTCACAGTCCTGCAGGCGAGATCGAAGATCTCCTTGACCTGGGCTCGCTGCCGCGTGTCGTACGCGCCATAGTCGTCGTGGTCGGCGGCCAGTGCCGCGAAGGCCGGTATCCGCTCCTCCATGGCCACGCAGAGGTCCTTGAGTACGAGGCGGATCTCCCGGCTGCGCTGGAACACCTCGGACAGGGTCCGGCGGGCCTCCACCAGTGCGGACTCCGCCTCTCCCAGCTCCTCGGCCACCTTCTCCTGGTCTTCGCGGACCGAACGGCCCTGCCATTCAAGGAGGATGCCGCCCACGACGAGCGCGGGGACGGCGACAACCGCTGCCAGGACCATCGTCCCGGCGGCGACTCCACCACCGCCCGCTGCCAGTGAACCGCCGCCCAACCAGGCCAGGGTGGCGCTACTCGCGGCGGCCCCGGAAAGCCCGGAGATAGCTGTGCCGGTGGACGCGGTGGCGAAGGCGCCGACGGCCAGGTAGGTGGCCGTGCCGATGCCCGCTCCGGCGGCTCCGCCCCCGATGAGCGACCCGACCGCGGACACCGCGAGTCGCTGCATCTCCTGCAGTTCGACATCGGCCGTGGTGTGCCCGGCCGGGTCCACCGGGGCGAGTTTGGCCAGATCTACCCGCTTGAGCCGCGCGAAAGCGTCCCCGAAGGGGACGAGGGCCCGCTCGTACGTGGCCTGCCGCTGCTCCTCCTGCGCCGCACCCTCCTGGACGACGTGCCGGTCGAGCTTCCTGCGGCGGGCAATCAGCTTCTCATTGCGCTGTTCGTTCCTTCGCGCGAGCAGGACGGCTCGGTACATGGCTACGGCCACGCGGCATTCCCTCCCCTGGGCAGTCGCACTGACTGGACGTCAGGCTATTGCCGATCGGGTGCTCGCCGGGACATGTCCGTGTGATCCGTGGGTTCTGCTGGCGCGCACCGGCCAGGGCTTGGAACCCCTTGCGTGACCGGTGCGTGCCCGGAGTGTCTTGGCCGGCGGTGCGTGCGGCGTGTGTGACGGTCGGGGTCTCGGGCTATTCGGGGCGGGTGTGCTTCCTCGTGAGGTGGGCGCGGTAGGACCAGCGGGCCAGGGCGCCGACGGCCAGGGCGGTGATGATCGCACCCCAGTCGATGACGTGGGGCAGGCCGGGGAAGAAGGCGAGGAAGGCGAGGGTCGCCGCAGCGCCAGCGAGGAACGCGCCGATGCCGGCGCGTCGGAGTGCGGCGTCCCAGGCGGGGTCTTCGGGCGTGTGCTCGGGGCTCATGTGCGGCTCACTTCGTGATGTGGTGGCACTGGCTGGCCCGCTGGACACCGTTGACGTGGATCTGCGCGCACGCCTTGCCGTAGCGGGGGAGTTTCTGGGGTGCGTTGTCCCTCAGGGGGTTGATCTTGCATTCGGTGTGGGTCTTGCCGCGGGAGATGCGGTAGATCTTGTTGTTCTAGTCCGCGTAGGTGAAGTCGATGCACCAGTTGCAGAACCCGGCGTTGAGGCTTCCGACGAAACCGCAGTCGACGCCCGCGTTCTGGTAGGTGATGTTCTTGCCCTCGCCGCGGATGATGTGGGTGAACATGCAGCCGGTGGGGATCTTCATGGTCACGCCGCCGACCTGGTAGTCGAAGGTGGCCACGGGTGTGGAGCCGATGGCGCCGGCGTGCGTCTCGGCGGGGGGTAAGACGGCCAGTGCGGCGGCCGTGGCGACGGTGGCAAGGGTGCGGGTGATGAGGAGCTTGCGCATCAGTGGTCCTTTCTGGCGGTGGGGGTCCGCACAGGGGAACTTCTGACGGTCGCTCAGGTTCCTGCCCCGAGGGCGGGTGCACTACGAAGAGTGATCAGCGAATTGTCATGCTGACTGCCCGTAACCATCGACTGGATGCTGTGGTGAGGTCGCTCGGGTTCGTGACAGCGGCCGCGGTCCTCTCGCCGACCCGCGTGCAGGGTTCAGTGGCCGGGCGTACGTGGCGTTGCGGTGGGGTGGCGGTGGGGGAGGAGGCCGGCGGGGAGGAGGGAGAGGGCCAGGAGGGCGGCTGCGAGGGCGTACGTGGTGCGGAAGCCGGTGGGGGTGAGGCCCGTCGCGCCCAGGGTGACCGAGATCAGGGCCGTGCCGATCGAGGCCCAGATCTGGGAGTTGATGCTCAGGATGGTGCTGGCCGCGGTCATGCGGTGCTGCGGGAGGCCGCGGCTCGCCGTCGTCATCGTGGGGAGCAGGACCATGCCCGTGCCGATGCCCATCACGACGGACGCGGCGACGACCCGCCAGGCCGCGACGTGGGGCGAGCCGACTTCGAGCGCCGTCAGGGCCATGCCGAGGGCCCCCAGCGCGATGCCGGTCCGGATCAGCCGGCTCGGTGAGACCTTGTCGACGCGGCGCGAGGCGATCTGCATGGTGAGGCCGACCGCGAGCCCGACCGGTGCGCCCAGCAGGCCCGCCGCCGTCGCGCTCAGGCCGCGCGTCTGCTGCCAGTACATCGGGGCGAGCAGCATCGAGCCGAAGTAGCCGCAGGTGAACAGTGCGAGCGTGCCGATTCCGACACCGAAGGTGCGCTCGCGCAGCAGCCGCAGGTCGAGCAGCGGCTCACGGGTCGTCAGGGCGCGTCTGGTGAAGGCGGCGACGAGTGCGAGGCCGGTGAGGGTGGGCAGGAGGGCGCCGGGTGCGGTGAGCGAGCCGCGTTCCGCGCCCCTCGCCAGTCCGAAGAGAAGGAGGGCGAGGCCGGGCGAGAGCATCAGCAGGCCCGGGACGTCCAGCCTGGGAGCGGCCGGAGCGGCCGGAGCGGCCGGAGCGGCCGGA
Organism: Streptomyces sp. NPDC006544; assembly: GCF_040611715.1. Classification (NCBI taxonomy): domain Bacteria; kingdom Bacillati; phylum Actinomycetota; class Actinomycetes; order Kitasatosporales; family Streptomycetaceae; genus Streptomyces; species Streptomyces sp. NPDC006544. The sequence goes on from NZ_JBEXOV010000044.1 coordinate 24,449, forward strand.
GCGGCCGGAGGGGCCGGAGGGGCCGTGGTGACAGGGGTGGCCGGAGTCGCGGGGGTGTTGCCGCGGGGGTCGTCCGGCTGGAGGAGCTTCGCGGCGAGGGCCAGTGCCGCCGCGCCGACGGGCAGGTTGACGAGGAAGATCCACTGCCATGACACGGCGTCGATCAGCCAGCCGCCCAGTACCGGTCCGAGGGCCGGCCCGACGACGATGGGCAGGCCGAGCAGCGCCATCACCCGCCCGAGCCGGGCCGGGTCCGCGGCGCGCATCACCATGGCCATGCCGACGGGCATCAACAGGCCTCCGCCGAGGCCCTGTACGGCGCGGAAGGCGATCAGGCTCCCCGCGTCCCAGGCGCACGCGGCGAGCAGGGAGCCGAGGGTGAAGAGGGCGAGGGCGGTGAGGTAGGTGCGCTTGGCCCCGAGCCGGCCCATCGCCCATGCCGCGGTCGGGATGACGGCGGCGAGCGCGAGCGTGTAGGCGCTGGCGGCCCATTGGATCGTCTCGAGAGAGGAGTGGAAGGCCTCGGAGAGGCGGTGCAGGGCGACGTTGACGATGGTGATGTCGAGGACCGACATGACCGAGCCGACGATCACGACCGCCGCGGTGCGGTGGAGTTGACCGGACGTGCGGATCGTCCGGGAGGGGCTGGGCTCGGTCGTGGGCGTGGGCGTGGGCGTGGGCGTGGTCGTGGTCGGAGGGGCGGGGTGAGCTGGCTCCGGGGGCGGTTCCGCTCCGGAGGGGGCCTGTGTCGTACTCATCTGCGCGTCCCCTCAGCCCTGGTACGGGAGGGTCGCGCGGGCGGTGCGCAAGGCCCGCCCCCACCAAGCCAGTTGGCCGACCATGCCCTTGACCGCGCCCTCGGCCACGGCGGTGTCGCGCGGGGCGCCGTCCTCGCCGAGGCCCGACCAGGGGCCGTGCAGGCTGACGGAGTCGCGCACGGTCATGGCGTGGAGCTCGGCGAAGACCAGCCGGAGCTGTTCGACCGCGCGGAGGCCGCCGCCGAGGCCGCCGTACGAGACGAAGCCGACCGGCTTGGCGTGCCACTGGGCGTGGTGCCAGTCGATGAGGTTCTTCAGGGCTGCCGGGAAGCTGTGGTTGTACTCGGGGGTGACGACCACGAAGGCGTCGGCGGCCGCGAGGCGCGGGGTCACGTCCGCGAGGGCGATGGCGGCCCGCGCGCTCGGCGTGCCGCCCCAGCCGGGCATGGCCAGCGGAAGATCGATGTCGGCGAGGTCGATGACGTCCAGGTCCAGGCCGCCGTGGGCCCGGGCGGTGCGGAGGAACCAGTCGGTGACGGCGGGGCCCTGGCGACCCTCGCGGACACTGCCGACGATGACGGCGACGCGCAGCGGCGCGGGTGCGTCCTCGGGGGCGCCGGCCGCCGCCGGGGCGGCCGGGCTGGTGGGGGCGGCCGGGCTGGTGGAGGTGGCAGAGCTGGCGGAGTCGGGCGCGGGCATGGTGGTGGTGTCCCCCTCGGTCGGGGCGACCGCTCGGTGCGGCTGCTCCTCCCGTAAACTACAACGAGCGTTGTAAAAAATGCAACGGTCGTTGTACTTCACGTGCGGAGGCGAAGTGAGCACCGGTAGCAGCAGTACCGGCAGTACCGGCAGTACCGGCGGCGCCGGCAGTGCCAAGAAGCAGGAGAAGCAGATCGCCATCGCGAGCGCGTCCTGCGCGCTCTTCGGCCGCGAGGGCTATGCCCGCGCGTCGGTCGACGCGCTCGCCGCCGCGGCCGGCGTCTCGACCCGCACGCTCTACAACCACTTCCCGGGCGGCAAGGCGATGCTCTTCGCCACCGTCGTCACCTGGACGTCCACGCGCGTGCGCGAAGCGCAGGTCGCCATGATCGACGCCGTACTGGATCCGGAACGCCCGCCCCGACCCGCCGACCTGGAGCGCGACCTGGTCGCCCTGGCCCACGCCTTCATCGGGCTCATGGCCGATTACCCGGACCACTTCGCGCTCGTCCGCCACATCCACGCCGAGGCCGACCACGTGCCGCCCGAGGTGCTGGAGGCCTGGACGAACGCCGGCCCGGGCCCGGTGGGGCGCGCCCTGGCCGACGCGATGGAGGGCCTGGCCGCCGCCGGGCTGCTCGACGTACACGGCGACGCGGCGCTGGTGTGCACGCATTTCATGGCGCTGACCTCGCAGCCCATCCTGCAGCTCACCCACTACGGCGTCCTCCCGATCCCGCAGCCCCAGGTGGACCGCCTGGTCACAGGGGGTGTGGCCGCGTTCCTCCGGGCCTACCGCGCGGCCTGAGTGGATGCCTCAGTGGTCTGCCCGTCCCCCCGTCCGGGCGTCCCCTCCGCCCCCGCTCGTCTCCTGTCGCCCGGGGTCGGGGCCGGGGTTACGTTGGACGGATGAGGCAGACCCGGTGGCGCAGGGCGGCTGTGGGAGCGGCCGCCGTGGGGCTCCTGATGGTGCCCGTGGGGGCAGGTGTCGGGTACGCGGTGGACGCGCCGGCGCCACCGTCGGCGAGCAGTTCGGCCGGCTCGACCGACTCCGAGGATTTTCCGCAGCTCACTCCCGCCGTGGCCCGGCAGCTGGACGAAGCCGTCCGGAAGGTGAGGGACGAGGCAAAGGTGCCCGGGGTGCAGGTGGCCCTGTCGGCGCCGGGCAAGGGGGCGTACGTACGGGCCTTCGGCGTGGCCGACAAGGCCACGGGCCGGCCCATGACGGACCACCTCTTCATGCGGATCGGCAGTGAGACCAAGACCTTCACCGTGACCGCGCTGCTGGAGCTGGTCGACGAGGGGAAGGTCGGGCTGGACGATCCCATCGGCACGTACGTCCCCGGGGTCCCGAACGGCGACCGGATCACCTTGCGCGAGCTCGCCGGGATGCGCAGCGGGCTGTTCAACTACTCCGCCGACGAGGACTTCTTCAAGGCGCTGACCAGCGATCCCCAGCGGGAGTTCACCCCGCAGGAGCTGCTGGGGTACTCCTTCAAGCACCCGGTGCTCTTCGCGCCCAACGCGCAGTTCAACTACTGCAACACCAACCTGATCCTGCTCGGGCTCGTGGTGGAGAAGGTCAGTGGCCAGAGGCTCGCCGACTTCATCACCAAGGAGGTCGTCGGACCCGCGGGGCTGAAGCACACCCTCTTCCCCGTCGGCGCCGAGTTCCCGAAGCCGCACGCTCAGGGCTACACGAACCAGACGGCCTCCGGGAAGACCGAGGACTCCGCCGGCTGGAACCCCTCCTGGGGCTGGGCCGCCGGGGCGATGATCTCCGACCTCACGGACCTGCGGAAGTGGGCCAAGGTGGTGGCCACGGGCGAGCTGCTGACCCCCGCCACCCAGGCGGAGCGGCTCAAGGTCAGTCCGGCCCTGCCGGGCACCGGGTACGGCCTGGGCATCTTCAAGGTCAACGGGTGGATCGGGCACAACGGCTCGCTCCCCGGCTACCAGTCGCTGACCCTGTACGACCCGCGGACACAGGCCACCCTGGTCGTCCTGCTCAACACCGACATCTCCGCCGAAGGCCAGGAGCCGAGCACGCTGTTCGGCGAGGCGATCACCAAGATCGTCACCCCGGAGCACGTCTACACACTGCCCGCCCAGCCCGCCGCCGGAAAGAGCTGATCCCCCCGGCCGGGCGGCCGCCGGCGTCGTGCCGGGGGTCGGGGGCCGGGAGGAGGGCGGAAGCCCGGGGCCTGCTGAAGAGGGGTTGCAACATTACGGGGGCGCCGCCGCGTCGATGGAGTGAGGCGGGCGCGAGGGGGAGTGGATGCGGCAGGGTTCCAGAGACGGGTTCCGGGAGTTCGCAGAGGGCAGATCGGCGCATTTGTACCGGTCCGCCTGTCTGCTGGCGAGCGGTGACACCCATCTCGCGGAGGATCTCGTCCAGGAGACCCTCGGGCGGATGTACCTGCTCTGGGGCCGGATCAACCGCATAGACAATCCCGCCGCCTACGCCCAAACCGTGCTGGTGCGTGCCTTCCTGACGCACCAGCGCCGCCGGTCCACGGGGGAGCGTCCGGTCGGGGAGTTCCCCGAATCGGGCGCGCCGGTGGCGGCCGGCGCCGGCGATCCGGTGCTGCGGCTGACGTTGTTGCAGGCGCTGGGTGCGCTGGCGCCGAAGGACCGGGCGGTCCTGGTGCTGCGGTACTGGGAGGACCGCAGCGTCGAAGAGACCGCCGACGCGATGAACGTCAGCTCGGCGGCCGTCCGGACCCGCTCCTCGCGGGCCCTGGTCAGACTGCGGGAACGGTTGGGCGGCTCGCTCGCGGATTTCGCGCCGCGCTGAGCCGCCCGGTTGCCCCTCCGGCCGGCTGCCCGGCTTCCCCTCCTCGGCCGCCCAGTTTTCCCTCCGTCCCTCCGTCCCTCCGCCCAGCTGCCCTGTCCGCCCGGTCGCCGAGTGTCCGGGGTGTCGAGCCGCCGGACTACGGGGCAGCCGTCCCCCTCCCCCCGCCCCATCGGTCCTCGTTTCGCTCTTCGTTCTTCGTTCTTCGCTCGCTCGCTCGCTCGCCCCGGTCGTACCGGAGCGTCGGTGCTTCCGGTGGTCCCGATTCCTCACTCCATGACACCTCTGCACGGAAGGCTTGATTCCGCATGCCCTTTGAAGACGAGCTCGGCGCAGCCCTCAGGCGTGTGGGGGACGGTTTCACGGCGGACGGGCGCGACCTCGTCGGCGCCGGTGAACGGCGTGGGCGGCGGCTGGTGGCCCGCCGCCGGGCCGCCGTCGTCGGCGGATCGACCCTCGCCCTGGCGGTGATCGGCACGGCCGGCGCCTACACGGGCGGGCTGTTCGGCTCGGGCGGTTCCGACGGTCCCCCGAACGTCGCCACCGCCCCGTCACCGAGCTCGGCGCCCGCGTCCGGCCCGTCGGCGCCCGCGAAGTCGGGATCCGGCGAGGGGGAAGACGAGGCGGCGAAGAAGCTCGCCGGCAGCGGGGCCGTCACCGCCGACCAGCTGATCAGCGTGTTCAAGCAGCTGCTGCCGGGCGGCTCGGTCACCGATGCGACGGCCCGGGGCACGGCCGAGCTGACCGGACCGATGGTGAACGGGGTCTTCGACGACGGCAAGGGCAAGGGTTCCCTCGGCGTCGGCCTCTCGCGCGTGGACCCGAAGGGCCGGACGGTCGCCGACATGGTGAAGTGCCCGTCCAAGGCCGTTCTCGATTACGACAGCTGCTCCTCCGAGAAGCTCGAGGACGGTTCGACGCTGATGCTCTTCCAGGGCTACGAGTACCCCGACCGCCGGGTGGACACGAAGAGATGGCGCGCCACGCTGGCCACCCCGCAGGGGTACCTGGTCGACGTGCAGGAGTTCAACGCGGCCGCCGAGAAGGGCAAGCCCGTCACCCGGAGCACGCCTCCGCTGACGCTCGCGCAGCTGAAGACCTTCGCGACCTCCCCGCTGTGGCTGCCGGCCCTGGCGGACCTGCCGGCCGCGCCGGCGGAGCCGGTGGCACCCGCCGCGCCCGGGCCGAAGGCGGCCGACGCGCTGGAGCAGCTGCTGAGCGGGTACGGGATCCCGGTCGCGGGCAAGGAGGAGTTCGACGCGGAGCTCGCCTACCTCGTCCTCGACGACGGCAAGGGCCAGTCGCTGGCCTCCCTCCAGATCCAGCCCGACAGCAAGAACCGGCCCGGGATGTGGGCGGAGCTGTTCGCGGGGGCCGAGATACTGCCGGACGGGACGAAGATCGTGAGTCATCAGCGGCGCGGGGAGGCCGCGGGCGCGGACTGGTGGAGCGTGGAAGTGCTCCGCAAGAACGGCACCCGGGTGATCGTGTCGGCGTACAACACCAAGACGCTGAAGGGGGCCCCGACCCGGCAGGATCCGGCGCTCACGATGCAGCGGCTGAGGGAGATCGCGACGAGCCCGAAGTGGACCGAGTTCGGTTACTGACAGCCCAGTCCGGTCACTGGCAACCGAGTTCGGTTACTGACAGCGGGCGGGGCGGGGCGGGGCGGCCGGCCCGGGGTCCGGTCGGCCGCGTCACTTCGCGTCCGCGTAGCACTCGACGACCGCCGTCGAGAACGGGAAGCGGACCGGCGTCTCCCCGAAAGTGATCCGGCCCGCCAGGTCGCCCGCGGCACGGATCGCGGCGACCACCGCCTCCGCCTCCTCCTGCGGGCAGTGGACGATGACCTCGTCGTGCTGGAAGAAGACGAGCTCGGCCCGCATCCCGGCCGCCGCGATGGACTGGCGCAGGGCCGCGAGCAGCAGCAGCGCCCAGTCCGCGGCGCTGCCCTGCACCACGAAGTTGCGGGTGAAGCGGCCCCGCGCCCGCGCGTCGGTCGAGGCGTAGCTCGGGACCCAGCCGTCGGGGGCCTCCTCCGCGTCCGCGGCCACGGCCGGCGGCGGGCAGGTCCGGCCCAGCCAGGTCCGTACGAGACGGCCCTCCTCGCCCGCCTTCGCGGCGTCGTCCACGTACGCCACGGCCCGGGGGAACCGGCGGCGGAGCGCGGCCAGGTTCTTCAGGCCGTCCCCGGAGGTCTGTCCGTACACCGCGCCGAGCACGGCGATCTTCGCCTTCTCGCGGTCGCCGGAGAAACCCTGGCGGGAGACGGAGGCGTACAGGTCCTCGGGGCGGCCGGCCACCTCCATGAAGGCTGGGTCGCGGGAGATCGCGGCGAGCACCCGGGGCTCCATCTGGTCGGCGTCGGCCACGACGAGCCGCCAGCCCGGGTCGGCGACCACGGCCCGGCGGATCACCTTGGGGATCTGCAGGGCGCCGCCACCGTTGGTGACCCAGCGGCCGGTGAAGGTGCCGCCCGGGATGAACTCGGGGCGGAAGCGGCCGTCGTGGACCCAGTCCTTGAGCCACCCCCAGCCGTGGGCGGTGTAGATCCGGTACAGCTTCTTGAACTCGAGGAGCGGCGCCACCGCCGGATGGTCGAGCTCCTGGATCTCCCATCGGCGGGTCGACTTCAGCTTGATGCCGGCCTCCGCGAACGCCTTGACGACATCGGCCGGCAGCTCGGGCCGGACGCGCCGGCCGAATGCGGCGGAGACGGCGTCGGCGAGCTCGGCGAGCCGCCGGGGCTGGCCGCCGCCCGCGTACCGCTCGCCGAGGAGCTCGGTGAGCAGCGCCCGGTGGACGTCGGCCCGCCAGGGCAGGCCCGCGCGGTTCATCTCGGCGGCCACGAGGAACGCGGCCGACTCCGAGGCGACGAGCAGCCGCATGCGGGCGGGGTGGGCGGTGGCGTCGGCGCGTCTCGCCTGGTCGGCGTGGATGGCGATGAGCGCGTCGAGGGGGACGGGGGCGGGCTGGGGGTCGAAGAGGGAGTTCTGCGTGCCGGGCTCCGCCGCGCGCTGCGGGGGGTCGGGCGGTACGGGGGCGTTCGTCAGGCGGGCCCAGGCGGCGGCCGCCGAACGGGGTTCGCCGAGGCGGCCCTCGTGGGCGAGGAGGAGCAGCTCGGCGTCCTCGATGTCGTGGCAGCGGTCCACGCGGGCGCCGGCGGCGAGCAGGCGGGGGTAGACGGCGGCGGTGGACCGCCAGACCCAGCGGGTGCCGGCGGGGGCGGCGCGGATGGCGTCGGCGGGGTCGGTGACGGTGACGGTGACGGTGTTCCGGGGTGGCGGGGCTTCGGCGGGGCCGGGTGCGGTGGGGTGGGGGCCGTGCGCGGTGTCGTTCGCGGCTTCGCCCGATGGGCCGTGCGCGGTGCCGCTCGCGGGGGCGTCGAGGGGGGCGGCGTGCCAGCGGCCGTCGGCGTCTTCCGCGAGGGCCCACCGGGGGATGTGCTCGCTCATGGGTGCGAGTGTCCCACCGGGGTCTGACAGGGGTGGGGGGTGGCGCGCGGGTGGCGCTGCCGTGCCCTGCGGGGCCGTCCCCTACCCGCCCTTCGACCGTTCCCCGGGCTCCGCCCGGACCCCTCGGGGCCGCGCCCCGGGCCCCCGGCGCCCGCGACGCGGGACCGCTTCGGGCTCCGGGCTCCGCCCGGGCCCGCGCCTCACACGCCGGCGGGGCTGGGGTGGGCTTCGCGCGGGGTCGTGCCTTGGGTGCCGGCGGGGGCTCTGCCCGGGCCCGCGCCTCAAACGCCGGCGGGGCTGGGGTGGGCTTCGCGCGGGGCCGTGCCTCGGGTGCCGGTGGGGGCTCTGCCCGGGGCCGTGCCTTGAGCGCCGGTGGGGGGCTCTGCCCGGGCTGCGCCTCAAACGCCGACGGGGCTGGAGTGGGCCCGGGGCGGGGCCGGGTGGGGTGGGGAGCGGGGCGTGCCAAGCTGAAGGGCGTGAGAGACATAGTCGACCGGGCCTGCGAGGCCGCGCTGTACACCCAGGACGACGCCGGGCTGGACGCCGGGGCGTCGATGCTCGTCGCACAGGGCGACCGGTGGGCGGGGGTCGGGCAGGCCCTGCTCGCGCGCGGGGAGGGGTACGTACGCCAGGCCTGGGAGCGGGGCTGGCGGCCCGGGGACGTGCTGCGGCTCGTGCGCCGGGATCTGGAGCAGGTGCACGTGCGGATCGCCGAGGACCTGATCGCCGCCGAGGCGCGCCGCTACGCGCGCCTGCCCGAGCGGTGGACCGAGGCCGAGGCGTGGTGGGGGGACGACACCCGCTACGGCGAGCGGCTCGTGGAGCGGGAGCGGGCCGACCGGTTCACCCTGGCCGGAGCCGTCCTCGAGGTCTTCCGGCTGCTGATCCGGCTGCCGTCCGTCGAACCGGTCGGCCCCTTGCCGGGAGACGCCACCGACGTGCTCGAGCACGCCCACATCGAACCCCGCATGCTCGGCCGGATCCGCGCGCTCCTCGCGAAGGCCGAGGCGACCACCTTCCCCGAGGAGGCCGAGGCACTCAGCGCGAAGGCGCAGGAGCTCATGGCCCGGCACACCGTGGACGAGGCGCTGCTCGCGGTGAAGACGGGGAGCAGGCAGGTCCCCGGCGCCTGCCGGATCGGCGTCGAGGCCCCCTACGAGGAGGCCAAGGCCGTCCTGCTCGACGCCGTGGCCACCGCGAACCGCTGCCGCTCCGTGTGGAACAGCGCCTACGAGTTCTCCACCGTCGTCGGCTTCGAGAGCGACCTGGAAGCGGTCGAACTGCTCTACACCTCGCTGCTCGTGCAGGGCACCGCCGCCATGACCCGAGCCGAGGCCGGGCAGCGGGCGGGCGGGCGCAAGCGCACCAAGACGTTCCGGCAGTCCTTCCTGCTGGCCTACGCGAGCCGGCTCGGCCAGCGGCTCGCGGAGACGGCCGACCACACGGCTGCCGAGGCCCCGGACAACCTGCCCGCCCTGGTGGCCCGGGACGTGGCCGTCACCTCGCGGGCCGAGGAGATGTTCCCCCGGACCACCACGACCAGGCTGCGCGGGGCCACCGACCTCGCGGGCTGGGAGGACGGCACGGCGGCCGCCGACCGCGCGCACATGGCGGACGGCAGCCGCCGTCCCTTGAAGAAGTAGCCGGGGGTGGGGGACGGGACGGTGGGGGTCGGGACGGTGGGGGACGGGCACCCCCGTGCCTCAGCGATCCGCGGGCCCGCCCGCGTCCGCCCCGCCGGCCGGCGCCGACGGCGTCTCCTCGCGCAGCGCCCGCGCCTCCGCCTTCAGGATGCGCGCCGACTTGCCCAGCCCCCGCGCCATCTCCGGCAGCTTCTTCGAGCCGAACACCATCAGGCAGACGATCACGATGATGGCGACGTGCCAAGGGTGCATGGCGTTCCTGAGCATGTGGGTACCCGCCTTCGGGAGGCTGTAGGGGGCTGGTGGAGGGGGAGGAGAGGGGACAGGGGAGGGGCGTGCCGACGGAGTGCCCGACCGTCCGCGGAACGGCACCACCGGGCCGATGATCGGCGTTATCGGGCGACAACGCCATAGATCACGACATGTCTGAAGAAGACCTGAAGAGCACCCGGCGGGCTACGCTCGGTGCCATGAGCTGGGTCCGGGCGTTGAAGGACACCGCCCGATCCGGGATGACGGTCGAGCGGACCCGGCTGGAGCCGCTCATCGCCGTCCGCGCCGCCGTCGGCCTCGCGCTCGTCGTCGGGGTGAGCCTCGCCCTCCTCGGGCCCGGGGCGGCCGCCAGCTCCGCCTTCGGCGCGTACATGGCCGCCCTCGCCACCTTCCAGAAGAGCTGGCGGCCGCGCCCCGTCCTCGCCCTGGCCGCCGGGCTGACCCTGGCCGTGTCCACCTTCGTCGGCTACCTCGTCGGGTCCTCGCACGTCCCGGCCTTCCTGCTGCTGCTCGCCGTCTGGTGCTTCGTGGCGGGCCTGGTGTGGGCGGCCGGCCCCACCGTCGGCATGATCGCCTCGGGCAACGTCGCGATCATGCTGGTCACCGTCACCCTGCCGACCTCCGTGCCCCAAGCCGCGGGGCACGCCGCGCTGATCGCCGCCGGCGGCGTGGTCCAGGCCCTGCTGATCGTCCTCTTCCCCGTCCGCCGCTGGGGCGCCCAACGCGACGCCCTGGCCGACGCGCTCGCCGCCGAGGCCGACTACGCGCGCCGGCTGCGCCACGACCCCGTCGCCTCCTTCGACCCGCAGCCGCTGATGCGGGCGCGGGACGCCGCGACGGTGACGGCCCGCCAGGCCCGCCGCCGCCCCGCCGAGCTGCACGGGGCGCGGGGGCTCGCGGAGCGGATCCGGCCGGTGCTGGCCTCGCTCGCCGACCCGGCGGTCGGGGCTCCGGGGGAGGGGCCGGCGCGGGACCGGGTGCGGGAGCTGCTCGCCGCCGCCGGGTCGGTCCTGGACGCCGCCGCGCACGCGATCCGGCACGGGGACCCCGTACGGCTGCCCGCGCCGGCCCTCGCCGTCCTCAAGGCGCCCGACACCGCCGACCTGTTCCAGGGCGCCCCGCTGCGGGCCGCCCGACGGCTCGCGGCGCTGCTGGACGACGTACTGGAGACCGCCGAGCCGGGCTCCGGGCGGACCGCGGACCCGCAGGAGTCGATGCTGCGGCCCACCCTGTGGGAGCTCACGCCGGTGGCGCTGGCGTCCGTAGGGGCCGAGCTGCGCCCCGGGTCCCCGGTCCTGCGGCACGCCGTGCGCGTCACCGCCGTCGCCTGCTCGGGCTACCTCATCGGCCACGCGCTGCCGCTCGGCCACGCCTACTGGGCCCCGATGGCCTCCGTCATGGTCATGCGGCCCGACTTCACCCAGACCTACACCCGGGCCGTCGCCCGCTTCGCCGGCACCCTGGTCGGCGTGGCCGTGGCCACCGCCGTGGTCCAGCTCGCGCAGCCGGGGATGTACCTGTCGGGGCTCCTGGCCGTCGTCAGCGCGGGCCTCATGTTCACGCTGATGCGCACCGGATACGCCGTCGCGATGGTCTTCGTCTCCGCCTACGTCGTCTTCCTGCTCGGCATGGGAGGCGTGCGCTGGGACCAGACGGTGCCCGACCGGGTCGCCCTCACCCTCCTCGGCGGCCTCCTCGCGATGGCCGCCTACGCCGTCTACCCGGCCTGGGAGACCCCCCGGCTGCGGACCCGGCTGGCGGACTGGGTGGCGGCCGGCGGCCGGTACGCGGCAGTCGTGCTCGAGCAGTACGCCGACCCGGCGGGAGCCCGCCGCGGGGACGTCAGGGGAGCCCTGCTGGCGGCCCGCGACGCCCGGGCGGCCTGGGACGAAGCGCTGGACCGGGCCGCCGGTGAGCCGGTGCGCCACCGGGGGATCTCGCGGGCGGCGGCCGACGGCGCGGGCCGCGCCATTGCGGCGATGGGCCGCCACGCGATGCTGCTGGAGGCGCACCTCCCGCAGCGGTCCCAGGCCCCGGATCCGGACGCCGCAGCCCTCGCGCACGCGCTGCGCACGGCGACGGAGGAAGGCGCGAGGGCGGTCCGCGAGCGCGAGGTGCCCCGGTGGGACGGGGTGCGCGCCGTGCTGGCGGGCTGGGACGCCCCCGCGTCGGGGGTGTTGCGCGGCGCGGCGCAGCAGCTGCTGGACTCGCTCGACGAGGTCTCCGAGGCGCTGCGCGACGCGCCCCGGACGGAGCCCGGGACCGGGGCCGCGACCCGCGACGGGAACCTGGAGGGAACCCCTCGCGAGCGCCCCGGCGAGCCGCCCGGCGAGGCCCGTGGAGATCCCAGTCCCTAGGCGTGGCAAGGGCCCCGGCCCGTGCACGTGCATCTGCCCATGCAGGCGTTCATGAACACAGCTATGATCCGGTGCAGTTGACATCTGCACTATCGGGGGCTTCCTGTGGACCACGCGTACAACGGGATGGCAGCTGCAGAGCTTGACGGTGTGACCTGGCAGAAGAGCAGACACAGCAACTCGCAAGGCTCCTGTGTGGAGTTCGCGAAGTTGCCGGACGGCGACGTCGCCATGCGCAACTCGCGGTTTCCGGACGGCCCGGCACTGGTCTACACACCGGCCGAGATAGAAGCGCTGCTGCTGGGTGTCAAGGACGGCGAGTTCGATCACCTGATCAGCTGAAAACTACTTTCCAGCGCCGAGAAACAAGCCATGCACGTGCACTGGCCGGGACTGATCGCAATGATCAATCCCGGCCGGTTGCCGTGCATGTGACGGTTCGCGCCCGGTTCGCGCCCGGCTCGCGGCCGGTCGCGCGCCGCCTCGGCCCCGGTCAGTCCTGGAGCGAGAACAGCGCCCAGACCACCTTGCCGGTCAGCCGCCCCGCGAGCGGGTGCCAGCCCCAGCTGTCGCTGTAGGAGTCGACGAGGAACAGTCCCCGCCCCGATTCCAGGTCGCAGTTCTCCTCCGTCGCCGCCGGCGTGAAGCTCCCGCTGGGCCGGCCCTCGCTGGGGTCCCGCACCGCGCACACCAGTCGGGTGCTCCAGCGCATCAGGTGCAGCCGTACCGGCGGCTCGGGCTCGCCGCCCCCGCCGCCAGGCCGGGAATCGTCCGGGAGGGCGTGGCGCAGCGCGTTCGTGACGAGCTCGGAGACCACCAGCGCGACGTCGTCGAAGAGGGCGTCGAGGCCCCACTGAGTGAGCGTGGAACGCGTGAAGGTGCGAGCCCCGCGTACCGCGTCGAACCGGGCGGGCAGGCCGCACGAGGCGGACCCGGAAACAGCCGTGGGGTCGACCGGGGGAAGTCCCTGCCGTAACGGCTCGAGCATGGTCGATCCATTCGTCCCCATGCGAGGCACTCCCGGGATTCGAAAGAACTGCGGGGCACGCAGGTGCGCGGGACCATGGTTCCGAATGCAGAAGCCGGATGCAAGGGCAGATGCACGTGCACGCGCCGGACCTGTCCACTCCCGTGACGGTTCTTGCTCATTTCTTCCTACGCATACTTACGGACTTCTTCTGCGGCGGGGCGGATTCCGTTACAGAACGAGTACGGACCGATGCGTTTTGGTGGCAGACTGCGGGCCCTGAGGGGCACGGGGGCCCCTGCGACGCGAGCCATCTGAAGACATGGGGAGGGCAGGACTAGTGACCGCAGAAGCCAGTGGTTCTGTGGTGCGCCGCATTCTCCTGGGCTCACAGCTCAGGCGACTCCGGGAATCACGCGGCATCACCCGAGAGGCGGCCGGCTACTCGATCCGCGCATCCGAATCGAAGATCAGCCGCTTGGAGTTGGGAAGGGTGAGCTTCAAGGCCAGAGACGTCGAGGACCTCCTCACGCTCTACGGAGTCACGGACGGCGCGGAGCGGGAGTCGCTCCTGGGTCTGGTCCGCGAGGCCAACGTCGCCGGCTGGTGGCACAGCTACGGAGACGTGCTGCCCGGCTGGTTCCAGACGTACGTGGGCCTGGAAGGCGCCGCCTCCCTCATCCGCATCTACGAAGTCCAGTTCGTGCACGGCCTGTTGCAGACCGAGGCCTACGCCCAGGCGGTCGTCAGCCGCGGCATGCCCGGCGCCGGCCGTGCCGAGATCGACCGGCGCGTGGCGCTGCGCCTGGAGCGCCAGAAGGTCCTGGTCTCGGAGAACGCCCCGGTCTTCCACGCCGTCCTCGACGAAGCCGCCCTGCGCCGCCCCTACGGCGACCGCGACGTGATGCGCGGTCAGCTGGAACACCTCATCGAGATCTCGCAGCGGCCGAACGTGCAGCTGCAGGTGATGCCGTTCTCCTTCGGCGGCCACTCCGGCGAGAGCGGCGCGTTCACGCTGTTGCGCTTCCCCGAGTCCGACCTCCAGGACGTCGTCTATCTGGAACAGCTCACCAGTGCCCTCTACCTGGACAAAGAAGAAGAAGTGAGGCAGTACGAGCGGGCGATGCTGCGCCTGCAGGACGACTGCCCCGACCCTGACCGGACCCGCGATCTTCTTCGTGGGCTCCTTCAACTGTCTTGATTCGCACGTAGTATGACGTCCGATCAGTGCATGACCGAACGGGCGTGACGACCGATCGGGATCCGGTGCAGCGCTAAGGACGCGCGCTCGCAGTAAGGGATGGCATGTCCATATTCGACGACCTGGCTCACCAGTACATCGACGGCGAATGGCTGGCCGGCGCCGGTTCGTGGGACATCATCGACGTCAACCCGTACGACGGGGAGAAGCTGGCGGCCATCACCGTGGCCACGGTCGAGCAGGTCGACCGGGCCTACCGCGCGGCCGAGCGGGCCCAGAAGGAATGGGCCGCCACCAGTCCCTACTCCAGACGCGCCGTTCTGGAACGCGTCCTGCGGATCACCGAGGAGCGCGAGAAGGAGATCGTCGAGGCGATGATCGACGAGCTCGGCGGGACCCGTCCCAAGGCCGAGTACGAGGTCCGCCTCTCGATGGAGTTCGTCCGCGAGGCCATGCAGCTGGCCGTCCGGCCCGAGGGCCGCATCCTGCCCTCGCCGGTCCAGGGCAAGGAGAACCGGGTCCAGCGGCTGCCCGTCGGGGTCGTCGCCGTCATCACCCCCTTCAACTTCCCCCTCCTCGTCACGCTCAAGTCGGTCGCGCCGGCGCTGGCGCTCGGCAACGCCGTCGTCATCAAGCCGAACCAGAACGCGCCGGTGGTCGGCGGCGGGCTCATAGCCAAGATCTTCGAGGCAGCCGGCCTCCCGGCCGGGCTGCTCAACGTCCTCGTCACCGACATCGCCGAGATAGGCGACGCCCTCCTGACCCACCCGGTCCCCAAGGTGATCTCCTTCGCGGGCTCCGACCGGGTCGGCCGGCACGTCGGGGCCGTCGCCGCCCGCCACTTCAAGCGGACCGTCCTGAACCTCAGCGGCAACAGCGCGCTCGTCGTCCTCGACGACGCCGACCTCGACTACGCGGTGGACGCGGCCGTCTTCAGCCGCTTCGTCTACCAGGGCCAGGTCTGCATGGCGGCCAACCGGATCCTGGTCGACGTCTCCGTCGCCGAGGAGTTCACCGAGAAGTTCACCGCCCGCGTGCGCGGCCTGCGGACCGGCGACCCGCACGCGGCCGACACCCAGATCGGCCCCCTGATCAACGCCTCGCAGGCCGACGCCCTCACCGCGCTCGTCGACCGGGCCGTGGACGCCGGGGCGCAAGCCCTCGTACGGGGTTCTACGCGCGGCAACCTGGTCGAGCCGACCGTGCTGGCCGGGCTCCCCGAGGACTCCCCCCTGCTCGGCCAGGAGATCTTCGGTCCCGTCGCGCTCCTCGTCCTGTTCGACGGGGAGGACGAGGCGGTCCGGCTGACCAACGCGACCCCCTACGGGCTCAGCGGCGCCGTCCACACGCGCGACATCGAGCGCGGGGTCCGCTTCGCACAGCGCATCGAGACCGGGATGATCCACGTCAACGGCTCCACCATCGGTGACGAGCCGCTGGCCGCTTTCGGCGGGGAGAAGGAATCGGGCCTGGGACGGCTCAACGGCGAGGCCACGATCGAGGCCTTCACGACCCAGAAATGGATCTCCGTCCAGCGCGGCCGGACCCACTTCCCGTTCTAGGGGGGCGGGCGACCTAGACTCGGGCGGGTCAGGCGAGGACGCGTCCCGGGGAGAGCCGAGTTGAGCAACATACCGGAGACCGGGCGGACACCCCGGGTCCAGAACCGGCTCGTCGTGATCCAGATCGTGGTGTTCTCGCTGCTGCTCACGCTCGGCGGACGCCTGTGGTACTTGCAGATACGCAACGGCCAGGAGTACACGGACGAGGCGAAGAACAACAACACCCAGCAGGTGGTCCAGCCCGCCGTGCGCGGTGAGATCCTCGACTCCCGCGGGGTCCCGCTCGCCGACAACGAGACCCGCATGGTGGTCTCCGCCAGCCGCACCGAGCTCTCCAAGATGAAGGACCGCGGCAAAGAGGTGCTGACCCACCTCGCCGGGGTGCTGGGCCTGCGGCCCGAGGACGTGGTCGACGGGGTCCGGCTGTGCGATGCCAAGACCCCCAAGCCCTGCTGGAACGGTTCGCCCTACCAGCCGATCCCCATCACCGACGAGGCGACCACCGAGCAGGTCCTGGAGATACGCGAGCACGCCGAGCGCTTCCCCGGCATCACCGCCGAGCCGACCGCCCTGCGCCGCTACGCCGGACCCGACGGGGCCAACACCTCCCAGGTGCTCGGCTACCTCTCCCCGGTGACCGACGGGGAGATCTCCAAGGCGAAGAACTCCGACTCCCCGTACCTGCGCTCCGACCAGGTGGGCCGCAGCGGCCTGGAGCGCACCTACGACAAGGAACTGCGCGGCAAGGCGGGTATCACCCGCTACGAGGTGGACAACCTCGGCCGGGTCATCGGCGAGGGCGTGAGCGACAAGGCGCAGCCCGGCGCGAACATCGTGACCTCGATCGACTCGCGCGTGCAGGCGGTCGCCGAGCGCGAGCTGAACGACGCGATGACCGAGGCCCGCAAGGGGTACGACAAGAACACGCACCGCAACTACGAGGCCGACTCGGGCGCCGTGGTGGTCATGGAGGCCAAGACGGGCCGGGTCGTGGCCATGGCCTCGAACCCGACGTACGACCCGAACGCCTGGGTCGGCGGCATCTCCGCGAAGGACTACGCCTCCCTCACCGACAAGGAGTCGAACTACCCGCTGCTGAACCGGGCCATCCAGGGCCAGGCGGCCCCCGGCTCGATCTTCAAGGTGGTCTCCTCGACGGCGGCGGTCAACGCCGGGTACCCCTTCAACGGCCGCTACGGCTGTCCGAGCTCGTATTCCGTCGGCAGCCAGGTCTTCACCAACTTCGAGTCCCAGGGCTACGGCGACATCACCATCGGCAAGGCCCTGGAAGTCTCCTGCGACACCGTCTACTACGCCATCGCCGACAAGGAGTGGAAGAAGGACGGCGGCATCAAGCCCAAGGCGCAGCCCGGCGACTTCTTCCTCAAGACCGCCCACGAGTTCGGCCTCGGCAAGCCCACCGGCATCGACCTGCCCAGTGAGGTCGCCGGCCGGGTCCCCGACCGCCAGTGGAAGAAGGACTTCTTCGAGGCGAACAAGGCCGCCTGGTGCCGCGACGGCAAGAAGGACGGCTCCTTCGCCGAGAAGATCGCCTACGAGAACTGCCGCCAGGGCAACCAGCTGCGCGAGGGCGACGCGATCAACTACTCCATCGGGCAGGGCGACACGCTCGTCACCCCGATCCAGATGGCGTCGGTCTACGCCGCCATCGCCAACGGGGGCACGCTCCACCAGCCCAGCGTGGGCAAGGCCGTGGTCAGCGCCGACGGCACCTCGGTGCAGGAGATCGCGCCGAAGGAGCAGGGCAGGCTCCCGATGGACGCGAAGCTGCGCGACGACATCGACGGCGCCCTGGCCGACGTGGCCACCACCGGCAGCGCGGCCTGGCGCTTCGGCGGCTGGCCTCAGAAGAAGATCCCGATGCACGCGAAGACCGGTACGGCCGAGGTCCAGGGCAAGCAGACCACCTCGTGGTTCGCCTCCTACACCGAGGACTACGCGATCGTGATGACGATCTCCCAGGGAGGCACCGGCTCCGGTGCCTCCGGTCCGGCCGTCCGCAACATCTACGAGGCGATGTACGGCCTGGACGAGAAGGGCAACCAGGACCTGTCGAAGGCCCTGCTCCCGAAGCCGCAGACCGAACTCCCTCCGGCCCGGCAGGAAGGCCCGTGATTGCGGACAGGAACTGACCGCAAGACTTCGTAACGTAGTCCTCGTCAGCAGGAGCGGCACCGCAACAGAAGGTGGTCAGGTCATGGCTCAGATTTCCACGGAGGTCCCCGGTGACGAGCGCGGCACGCTCCTCGCCTTCGTCGAGGCCCAGCGTGCGGCGGTCCGCGAAGCGCTGGAGGGGCTGAGCGAGGAGCAGGCCGCGAGCCGCCCCAGTGTCAGCGAGCTCTCGCTCTCCGGGCTGGCCAAGCACGTGGCGGAGGTCGAGCTGAACTGGCTGCGGCTGGCCCAGCAGCGGCCCAACGAGCGGGCGCGCTCGGGCGACAGCTGGGGCGAGGGCTTCCGGCTGGGGGAGGGCGAGACCATCCCCGGCGTCCTGGCCTTCTGGGACGGGGTCGCCCGGGAGACGGCGGAGTTCATCGCGGCCGCCCCCACCCTCGACCTGACCTTCCCGCTCCCGGAGGCGCCGTGGTTCCCCAAGGACGCCAAGGTCTCGCTGCGCTGGATGCTCCTGCACCTGGTGGAGGAGTTCGCCCGCCACGCGGGCCACGCGGACATCATCCGCGAATCCCTCGACGGCAGCCGCGCCATGGGCTAAGGGCTTGCGGGGAATCAAGGTGTCGCTTCCCCGCGAGCCCCTGGCCGTGCCCGGTCAGTAGCCTGGCCGCATGTCAGCGATCCGCCTGCTCGTCCTCGGCGCCGTCCGCCGCCACGGGCGGGCCCACGGCTACCAGGTCCGCGCCGACCTCGAGTTCTGGGGCGCCCACGAGTGGTCGAACACCAAGCCCGGGTCGATCTACCACGCGCTGAAGCAGATGGCGAAGCAAGGCGTACTGCTGGCCCACGCGGTCGCCCCGTCCGCCGCGGGCGGCCCGCCGCGCACCGAGTACGAGCTGACGGAGGCGGGCCGCGCGGAGTACTTCACGCTGCTCCGCGAGGCCCTGTCCTCCTACGACCAGAAGGCCGACGTCCTCACCTCGGCCCTCGGCTTCATGGTCGACCTCCCGCGCGCGGACGCCCTCGCGCTGCTCCGCGAACGCCTGGGCCGCCTTGCCGCCTGGCGTGCGACCGTCACCGGCCACTACGTCCCCGAGGGCGGCACCGAGCCGCTGGGCCACATCGGCGAGATCATGCACCGCTGGATCTCCTCGGCGGACGCGGAAGCGGACTGGACCCGGGGGCTCGTCGGCCGGATCGAGGCCGGGGCGTACTCCTTCGCGGACGAGCCGGGCGATGCCTTCGAGGGGGTTCTGGCGGCCCCGGAACCCCCTTAGGCGGTGGCGGGTCCGACCCGGCCCGGTTCCGGTCCGGCCCGAGCCCGGTAGCAGTCCGGGAGCCGGGCTTGCACCTCACGCGGCGTGAGGGCTCAGGGTGGGGTGCGTACCCAAGGAAAAGGAGCGGGAAGAGATGAGCCACTCCGTGGGCCAGGTCGCCGGATTCGCCGGAGTCACGGTGCGCACCCTGCACCACTACGACGAGATCGGGCTGCTCTCCCCGAGCGGCCGCAGCCCTGCGGGACACCGGCAGTACGACGACGCCGACCTCGACCGGCTGCAGCGGATCCTGTTCTACCGAGAGCTCGGCTTCCCCCTCGAAGAGGTCGCGGTCCTGCTGGACGACCCGGAATCGGACCCGAGGGAGCACCTGCGCCGGCAGCACGCCCTCCTGTCCGGCCGGATCGACCGGCTCCAGCAGATGGCCAGGGCCGTTGAGCACGCCATGGAGGCGAACAGGATGGGCATCAACCTCACGCCCGAGGAGAGGTTCGAGGTCTTCGGGGACTTCGACCCCGACGAGCACGCGGAGGAGGCGCAGCGACGCTGGGGCGGCACGGACGCGTACAAGGAGTCGGCCCGCCTGACGGCCTCGTACACGAAGGCCGACTGGCAGCGGATCATGGCGCGCGCCGAGGACATCAACCGGCGGCTGGCCGCCCTGCTGGAGGCGGGGGCGGACCCGGAGTCCGAGGAGGCCATGGACCTCGCCGAGGAGCACCGCGGCTGGATCAACGCGAGCCACTACTTCTGCACCTACGAGATCCACGTCTCCCTCGGCGAGATGTACGTCGCGGACGAGCGGTTCAGGGCCCACTACGAGGCCGTCCGCCCGGGCCTGGCGGTGTTCGTGCGCGACGCGATCATGGCGAACGCGGTCCGCAAGGCGTAGGGCGTCCGTCCGCGGGAGCGGCCCCCCTCCGGGTCTGGAACCGGGCGGGGGCCGCGTGCGTTCATACTTGAACCGCCGCCCTGTGCGCCCGCACCGCCGACACCCCCTGATCCAGGAGAACCCGGAACTCGTGAACACGCTTGCGCTCGGCCCTGAGTGGATCTCCCCGGAGTACCTGATCGGGCAATTCGGCCTGATCGGCATCCTGGTCATCGTCTTCGCCGAATCGGGTCTCTTCGCGTTCCTGCCCGGCGACTCCCTGCTCTTCACGGCGGGCCTGTTCGTCGCGAGCGGCACCATCGAGCAGCCCCTGTGGCTGGTCTGCACCATGATCGTGTGCGCGGCGATCCTCGGCGACCAGGTCGGTTACATGATCGGCAAGGTCTTCGGTCCGAAGATCTTCAACAAGCCGAATTCCAGGCTCTTCAAGCGCGAGAACCTCGACGCGGCGCACGACTTCATGGAGAAGCACGGCCCCAAGGCCATCGTGCTCGCGCGCTTCGTGCCGATCATCCGGACCTTCGCGCCGATGGTCGCGGGCGCGACCGCGATGAAGTACCGCACCTTCCTGATGTTCAACGTCATCGGCGGCGTCCTGTGGGGTGCGGGCGTCACGGTCCTGGGCTACCAGCTCGGCCAGTTCGAGATGATCAAGAAGAACGTCGAGCCGATCTTCATCGGCATCGTCCTGATCTCCGTCATCCCGGTGATCTTCGAGGTGCTGAAGTCCCGCAAGGAGAAGAAGGCGGCCGCCGAGGCCGGCGGGCAGTCCTCCTCCGGCGACGACCCGCAGTCCCCGGGTCAGCGCAGCGGGCGCCACGCGAAGCGCTAGCCGGTCCCGTCACCCCGCTCTCTCGTGTGGGCCCCGCCGTGCAGGTGGGGCCCACACTGCTGAGCACGCACTGCTAAAATAGGACATTGTTCACTATGTGACGTCCCCGGCTGTGCCGCGCCCCCGCCCGCCCCCTTGCCGCGGCACTCGACCGCCGAGCGCAAGGTGTGATGCGGCATGAGGACCTTCCGTCCGGCCGTCCTGGCATCGGGCGCGGCCCTGCTGATCGCGGTCTGCGGGATCCCTCCGGCGGCCCCCGACGCGACGGCCGCACCCCGCGCGGCGGCCGGAGCCGCCGCGCCGACGCCGACGCCGTCCCCCACGCCCTCGGATCCGTCGGCCGGGCTGGCCCTCCGGCACATCGATCCCGCCGCGCTGCAGTCCGCCGTGGACGCCGCGGCGAAGAAGCTGCTGGTGCCCGGCGCGGTGGTGCTGCTCCGCACCCCTCAGGGCACCTTCCGCGCGCTCACCGGCACCGCGGAACTCGGCAAGGACCGGCCTCCCGGCACCACCGACCACTTCCGGATCGCCTCCAACACCAAGACGATGACCTCGGCGCTGATCCAGCTCCTCGTCCAGGACGGCCGGATCCGCCTCACCGACCCGGTGTCCGACTACGTCCCCGGGGTGCCCGACGGCGCGCGGATCACGATCGCGCAGCTGCTGGAGATGCGCAGCGGCCTGTACAACTACACCGACGCGCCCGAGTTCTCGGCGGCGCTGGACGCCGACCCGGGCAAGGCGTGGACCCCGCAGGAGGCCCTGGCCATCGCGTTCCGTCACCCGCCGGACGCGGCCCCCGGCGCGGAGTACGCGTACGACAACACCAACTACGCCCTGCTGGGCCTGGTCGCGGAGAAGGCCGGCGGCCGTCCGCTGGCCCAGCAGTTCAGGGACCGGCTCTTCGCCCCGCTGGGGCTCGCCGGCACCTCCCTGCCCGGGATCCACGACACCTCCCTGCCGGCCCCCTCCGCGCACGGCTACATGTACGGAGGGACCGCCCACGCCATGACCGACGAGCCGTACCCCGCGGACGTCCGGGCCGCGGCCCGGACGGGGAAGCTCGAGCCGCTGGACTACACCCACCAGAACTCCTCCTACGCCACCGCCGCCGGCGGAGTCGTCTCCACCGCGGACGACATGGCCACCTGGATCAAGGCGCTCGTGACGGGCAAGGTCCTCGGCCCCGCCGCCCAGCAGCAGTGGCTGCGCAGCCCGCGGCCCCAGGACCCGGCCGCGCCCGACGCCCAGAAGTACGGCTACGGCATCGCCTACCAGCGCTTCACCCCGCGGGCCTCGATGTACTTCCACGGCGGCGAGCTCCCCGGCTTCAACTCCTTCATCGGCCACGACCCGGAGAACGACGTCACCCTGGTCGTCTGGACGAACCTGACCGTCTCGCTCGACGCGAAGGCCACGGCCATGGCCCTGCTCCCCACGGTCCTCGACCAGGTCTACGCGGGCGCCTCCTTCCCGACCGTCACCGACCAGGACGACCAGGGCGGTGGCTGACCCGGGCGTCCGGCAGCCCAGGCCCCCAGGGAGCCCAGGCCCCCAGGGCCCCAGAAGAGCCCAGGGCCCCAGGCCCCCAGAAGAGCCCGGGGCGGCCTAGAAGCCCCGGGTGCGCTTGGCCGCGCGGCGCTTGGCGGCGCTCGCCGCCCCGGGGATCCGCATGAACAGGCGGGACATCTCGGAGCCGAGGTTGACGCCGATGGCGATGGCGAGCGCGACGGCCACGGCGTTGGTCAGCGAGGCCAGACCCTCGTTCAGCCGGTTCTCGGCGATCAGCAGCAGCCCGTAGTACGTGGCCGAGCCCGGCAGCAGCGGGCCGATGGCCGCCGTGACGAAGGGCAGGGCCGAGGAGATGCGGTGCCGGGAGAGGAGCTGCCCGAAGAGGCCGACCAGCCCGGCGGCGACGGCGGTGGACGGCACCGCCGGGATCTCCCCCGCGTAGTGCAGGGCTCCGAAGACCGTCCAGGCGACCCCGCCGTTCAGCGCCACGATCCACACGGTGGAACGTTCCTGCTGGAGCAGGATCGCGAACGTGAACACCAGCACGATCGAGGCGGCGATCTGCAGCGCGGGCCGCTGGGTGATCTGGAGGACGTCCTCCGGCCGGGGCGAGGAGCCGAACTGCAGGCCGGCGTAGAGCACCACCAGGACGCCCATGATGATGCCGATGAAGAAGTACATGACCTCCAGCAGCCGGGCGGAGGCGGTGATGTAGTAGCCGGTCAGGCCGTCCTGGACGGCCGCGACCAGGGCCCTTCCCGGCAGCAGCGCGAACAGCCCGCCGGTGATCACGGCGGAGGAACGCAGGTCGGGCTCGGCGAGCTTCAGGGCCACGCCCATCGCGGCCGGCGGCATCGCCGCGACCACGAACTGGTAGAACTCCGGCAGCCCGCGTCCGGCGCAGAACCACGCCAGCCGGTCGCCGAGGACCGCTCCGAGTGCGGCTGCGAAGAAGACGAGCACCCCGCCGCCGACCAGGGTGGAGGCCGCCCCCGCGAGCAGCCCCGCGGCCGCGGTGAGCATCCAGCCCGGGTACGGGTGCCGGTTGCGGCGGATCTCGGCCAGACGGCGGTAGGCGTCCTCCAGCGACATCTCGATCTCGTGCGCGCTGATGTCGTTGACGAGGCGGAAGACGGCCGAGAGGCGGGTGTAGTCC
Organism: Streptomyces sp. NPDC006544; assembly: GCF_040611715.1. Classification (NCBI taxonomy): domain Bacteria; kingdom Bacillati; phylum Actinomycetota; class Actinomycetes; order Kitasatosporales; family Streptomycetaceae; genus Streptomyces; species Streptomyces sp. NPDC006544. The sequence goes on from NZ_JBEXOV010000044.1 coordinate 47,957, forward strand.
GTGCCCCGGCGGCGGACGGTGCGGTTCGCCGAGACCGGATCGTCCACCAGGGAGCGCTGATAGCTGATCGACAGCAGGGTGAAGGTGACGGTCGGCTCACAGCGGTCCAGCCCGTAGCTGCGGGCCACCGCGAACATCGCGGCCTCCACGTCCTCGGCGCCCTCGCCGCCCGCGAGCAGCAGCTCGCCGATGCGCAGCGTCAGGTCGAGCACGCGGCCCACGGCGGGCCCGGTCTCGACGCCGGACTTCTGCGAGGGCTCGGGAACCGGCCGGACGTCCACCGGCATGCGCAGCATGGTGCGCATCCGGTCCTGCCAGAGGGAGTCCTTCATCCGGGCGACGGGGAACCCGGGACCGAGATAGGCCTGCGGGGACTGCGCGGCGCTGTAGGTGTGCGGGGTGGCGAAGGCGGAACCCTCCTCGGGCTCCGCGGCCACGGAGGCGAGCCCGTCGGGGACGGCGAACTCCGAGGTCGGCTGGTCCTCCTCGGTGGCCTCGGGCTCCAGCCCGACCCCCTCGGGCACGGAGAACGCGCTGTGCGCCTCGTCCGACTTCGGCTTCCGGTCCTCGGTCCCGGATGCTTCGCCCTCCGCCACACGTCCTCCAGTCCCCGGCCAGCCCGTGATCAGTATGCGGAACCATTTCGTCCACGGCGAAACGCGCCCCTCGGCACCCGGGCACGACAGCGGGCGGCACCCCCGGAGGGGTACCGCCCGCGTGATGTCACAGGGGTGGCGGGAGGACCCGCTCACCCGTCACCGACCCGGAGGTCAGTGGTGGCCGCCCTGCGCCTCGAGGCGCTTGTACGAGGCCTCGATCTCGGCCTCGGCCTCGGTGCGGCCGACCCAGTTCGCGCCCTCGACCGACTTGCCCGGCTCCAGGTCCTTGTAGACCTCGAAGAAGTGCTGGATCTCCAGGCGGTCGAACTCGGACACGTGGTGGATGTCGCGCAGGTGCTCGACACGCGGGTCGGAGGCCGGCACGCAGAGCAGCTTGGCGTCGCCGCCCGCCTCGTCCGTCATGTTGAACATGCCGATCGCGCGGCACTTGATCAGGCAGCCCGGGAAGGTCGGCTCGTCGAGGATGACCAGCGCGTCCAGCGGGTCACCGTCCTCGCCGAGGGTGTTCTCGACGAAGCCGTAGTCGGCCGGGTAGCTGGTCGAGGTGAAGAGGCGACGGTCCAGGCGGATCCGGCCGGTCTCGTGGTCCACCTCGTACTTGTTCCGCGAACCCTTGGGGATCTCGATGGTGACGTCGAACTCCACGTCCTGCTCCTCCATGATCAGCTTCATTGCTTCCGAGACTGCGTCCGATGCGCCTGCGTGCGCGTACCGCCCGGCCCTGCCGGGTGGGGTGCCATGCTCGCGGCAAGACGCAGTGGTTAAGTGTCCCTCACGCATATGTGTGATCGCGAAAGGGGCTGGTCCGAGGTGCCATTGGTCAAGACGTGGCAGCTCATCGCGGTGTCGGCCGTGGCCGGCCTCGCCCTGTCGGCCGTGACGGTCGCCGCCGCGGGCCCATGGGACTCCGGCCAGCGTAAGGCCGAGCGGGACGAGGCCGCCTCCTGGGGCCGTACGGGTGGCGCAGATCACGGTGGGGACGGGGTCCGCGGAGTCCCGCAGGCCGCTCCCAGCGCCCCCGGAGTGCTCGCCGGCGTCCGAGCCGCCGGAGCGGGCACCGGCGAACAGGCCGGAGCGGTGGGCTCCGGAGCCCTCGGCGCCGCGCTGCGGCCGCTGCTCGCGGACTCCGCGCTCGGGACCGTCCGCGCGGCCTCGGTGGTCGACACCGCCACCGGGCAGGTCCTCTACGAGGCCGGGGCCCGCGAGGCGATGACCCCCGCCTCCACCGTCAAGATCGCCACCGCCGCCGCCGCGCTGGCCTCCCTCGGGCCCGACCACCGGATCCCGACGACCGTGACGCCCGGCGCGAACGCCGGGTCGATCGTCCTGGTCGGCGGCGGCGACCCCTCGCTCACCGCCAAGAAGAAGGCCCCCGCCGGCTCCGGCGGCAGCCTCGTCGCGCTCGCCGCCGACACCGCCCAGGCCCTCAAGGCCGCCGGCACCGACTCCGTCGTCCTCGGCTACGACGACACCCTCTACACCGGCCCGGCCCGCCACCCGATCGGCGCCAACGACAACATCGCCCCGGTCACGGCCCTGACGGCCGACGAGGGCCGCACCGACGAATCCTTCTCGGGGCCCGTGCGGCGCGGCGACGACCCCTCCAAGGACACCGCCCGCGCCTTCGCCGCCCTCCTCGCCGAACGCGGGGTCAAGGTGACCGGGGAGCCCGCCAGGGCCAAGGCGCCGGCCGGCGCGGCCCCGCTCGCCGTCACCCTGTCGACCCCGCTCGCCGGGCTCGTCGAACGGATGCTGACCAACAGCGACAACGACATCGCCGAGGCGCTGGCCCGCCACACCGCCCTCGCCTCGGCGCAGCCCGCGAGCTTCGAGGGCGTCGAGAAGGCCGTCGGCGACAAGCTCGCCTCGCTCGGCATCGACACCGCCGGCTCCCGGTTCGCCGACGGCAGCGGCCTGAACCGCGCCGACAAGGTCAGCGCCGGGCTGCTGACCGCCCTGCTCGTCAAGGCCGCCGATCCGCAACGGCCCGAACTGCGGCCCGTCCTCACCGGGCTGCCCGTCGCCGGATTCACCGGAACCCTCCGCGGCCGCAACGCCGGCGTCTCCCCGGCGGCCGGCCTGCTCCGGGCCAAGACGGGCACCCTGACGGGCGTGAACTCGCTCGCCGGCACCGTCGTCGACCCCTCCGGACGACTGCTGGCCTTCGCGTTCCTGACCGCGAACGCCCCCGACCCGGGCGCCGCCGAGAAGGGCCTCGACAAGCTCGCGGCGGCGGTGGCCACCGCTTCCTAGGCCGACAGGCCCAAGGGGATCCGCCCGCGCGCCGGTCCACGTACGGTTGACGCATGACGAGCATCGGTGGAGCGGAGATGGTCGACTGGAACCTCGCGGTGGCGACCGCGACCCGGCTGGTACGGCCCGGCCCGGAGATCAGCCGGGACGAGGCGCGGGCCGTCGTCGCGGAGCTGCGCAGGCACGCCAAGACCTCGGAACGGCACGTGCGCGAGTTCACCCGGATGATGCCGCAGGGGGTGACCCCGCCCGACACCCCCGTCCTCGTCGTGGACCGGCCCGGCTGGGTCAGGGCCAACGTGGCCGGCTTCCGCGAACTCCTGGCGCCGCTGCTCGGCAAGATGCAGGACCGCCGCGCCGAAGCCCCCGGCGCGGCCTTCCTCGGCGCGGTCGGCGGCAAGGTCACCGGCGTCGAGCTGGGCATGCTGCTCAGCTTCCTGGCCTCCCGCGTGCTCGGCCAGTACGAGACCTTCGCGCCCGCGGGCCCCGACCTGCCGGGTTCGGCCTCCGGAGGCGGCCGGCTGCTGCTCGTCGCGCCGAACATCGTGCACGTCGAGAGGGAGCTGGAGGTGGACCCGCACGACTTCCGGCTCTGGGTCTGCCTGCACGAAGAGACGCACCGTACCCAGTTCACGGCCGTCCCGTGGCTCCGCGAGCACATCGAGGGCGAAATCCAGACGTTCCTCGGTGCCACCGAGATCGACCCGATGACCGTGCTGGAGCGGCTGCGCGAGGCCGCCCAGACCTTCGCCGGGGCCCGCCCCGACGCGGAGCGGGGCGACGAGGGCCGCTCGCTGGTCGAGCTCGTCCAGACGCCCGAACAGCGCGAGGTGCTGGCCCGGCTCACCGCCGTCATGTCCCTGCTGGAGGGACACGCCGACTTCGTCATGGACGGGGTCGGACCGGACGTGGTGCCCTCGGTCGCCGAGATCCGCGAGAAGTTCCAGCAGCGCCGGGCCAGCGGCGCGGGCCGGCTCGACGCGGCCCTGCGCAAGCTCCTCGGCCTCGACGCGAAGCTGCGCCAGTACCGCGACGGCGAGCGCTTCGTGAGCGCCGTCGTCGGCCAGGTCGGCATGGACGGCTTCAACCGGGTCTGGACCTCCCCGAACACCCTCCCCACCAAGGCCGAGATCGCCAGCCCGGCGGACTGGGTGGCCCGCATCCACCGCAAGGGCGGCGAGCAGAGCGAGGAGCTCCGCGAGGAGGCGTGACGGCGGACGTGGCGGCGGCGGCCGGAACGGCGGACGTGACGGCGGGGGCGGGGGAGGCGGGACCGGAAGGCGCCGGGGCGTGCGGAGGGAGGAGGCGACGGGCAGGACGGGCAGACGGGCAGGACGGGACAGGACGGACAGGACGGGCAGGACGGGGCCGGAGGGAACCGACCCGAGAGAAGTGGCCCGAGAGGCGTGAAGTTGTCCCTCTGGGGTAAACAGCATCACCCGTCCGAGGGACCGTGGGGCGTGGAAGCGCGTGCGATGCTCGGGGAACGGCTCGGTTCTGTCACCATCATCGCACTCTGAGTGACAACCCCCGTCCGCGGGGGTGGACCGGACAGCACCCCGAGCGCACCACCCTCCCCAACGCCTCCGAGGCGCCTCCGAGGCATCCGAACTCCACCGAAGGGCACCGGACATGGGTCCCCATCCTGCGGTCGCGGCGATACGCCTGGCGGTCCGCCGCGTACTCCACGACGTCCTCACCGACCTCACCGACCGTCCCGCACCCGCGCACGCACCCGCTCCCCGTGTCGGCCGCCCCGGCCGCGCCCCCGGAACCTCCGGACCCCTCGGTGCCCCGGGAGCTCCCGACCGGCCCGCCCTCCCCGACAGCGCGCCGCTCGTCCTGGTCGCCTGCTCCGGCGGCGCCGACTCCATGGCGCTCGCCTCCGCCCTCGCCTTCGAGGCCCCCAAACTCGGCATCAGGGCCGGCGGCATCACCGTCGACCACGGGCTCCAGGACGGCTCGGCCCTGCGCGCCGCCGAGGTCCTCACCCGCATGACCGCGCTGCGCCTCGACCCGGTCGAGTCCGTCGCCGTGCGCGTCGGCCGGGACGGCGGCCCCGAGGCCGCCGCCCGCGACGCCCGCTACGCGGCCCTGGACGAGGCCGCCGACCGCCTCGGCGCCGCCGCCGTGCTGCTCGGCCACACCCGGGACGACCAAGCGGAAACCGTCCTGCTGGGCCTCGCCCGCGGCTCCGGCATCCGCTCGCTCTCCGGAATGCCCGAAGTCTCCGGAGGCCCCGGAGCCTCCGGCCGCCGCCACCGCTACCGGCGCCCCTTCCTCCAGGTCGACCGGCAGACCGCCCGCAAGGCCTGCATGGTCCAGTCCCTCGCCGTCTGGGACGACCCGCACAACATCGACCCCGCCTACACCCGCTCCCGGCTGCGCCACGAAGGGCTGCCCGCCCTGGAGAAGGCGCTCGGCAAGGGAGTCGTGGAGGCGCTCGCCCGCACCGCCCAGCTCTCCCGCGACGACGCCGACGCCCTGGACGCCTGGGCCGCCGAGGCGGAGAACGGCGTACGCGACGAGGACGGCCGGCTCGAGTGCGCCAAGCTGTACGCGCTGCCCCCGGCCGTCCGCCGCCGGGTGCTGCGCCGGGCGGTCGTCGCGGCCGGTTCTCCCGCAGGCTCCCTCTTCGCCCGCCACATCGAGGAAGTCGACCGGCTCATCACCGGATGGCGCGGTCAGGGCGCCATCAACCTGCCCGGCCGGGTCGAGGCCCAGCGGCAGGGTGGCAGACTGGTCATCCGGCAGGGCTGATTGGTGCTGAAACACGGCTGAGTCCTCCGGGGTCACCCCCCGGAGCCCCGGCCGACAACGAAAGTGATGCGGGTGGACGAGAAGGACATGGGCAACGACCTCCAGTCGGTGCTCATCACCAAGGAAGAGATCGACGCGAAGCTGGCCGAGCTGGCCGCGAAGATCGACGCGGAGTACGCGGGCAAGGACCTGCTCATCGTCGGCGTCCTCAAGGGCGCGGTGATGGTGATGGCGGACCTGGCGCGCGCCTTGTCCACCCCGCTCACCATGGACTGGATGGCGGTGTCCTCGTACGGCGCCGGGACCCAGTCCTCCGGCGTGGTGCGGATCCTCAAGGACCTGGACACCGACATCAAGGACAAGCACGTCCTGATCGTCGAGGACATCATCGACTCGGGCCTGACGCTGTCCTGGCTGCTGTCGAACCTGGGCTCCCGCCAGCCGGCGTCCCTCGAGGTCGTCACGCTGCTGCGCAAGCCCGAGGCCGCGAAGGTCGCGATCGACGTGAAGTGGGTCGGCTTCGACATCCCCAACGAGTTCGTCGTGGGCTACGGCCTCGACTACGCGGAGAAGTACCGCAACCTGCCGTTCGTCGGCACGCTCGCGCCGCACGTCTACGGCGGCTGAACCCGCCCGGACGAAACCTCCGGGCAGGGGAACCCTGGAACGGTTCCCGCCGTTGGAGCATGGAAAGGCGGGTCCGTCAGCCGCCCCATGAGGCAGCGGGTGACAATACAGGGGTACATTCCGAAGAACAGTCTTTACTCACAGCAGCATTTACCTACGGGCAGGAGGGACGGGGTGCCTAGCGCCCCGTATGGATGGACGTGAAGCGATACTTCCGTGGGCCGGTCATGTGGATCGTGCTGGCCGTCCTCGCCGTGGTCGTGTTGATGAACGTCGTCGGCTCCGGCGGCGGCTACAAGTCGGTGGAGACCAGCGAGGTCATCAAGGCGATCAACAGTGGCCAGGTGGACAGCGCCAAGCTGACCACCGGTGACAGCCAGATGATCAAGATCGAGCTGAAGAAGGACCAGAAGCTCGGCGACAACGACGGCACCAAGTTCCAGGCCAACTACATCGGGGACCAGGGCGTACAGCTCGCCCAGAACCTCCAGACCAAGTACGAAGCCGGTCAGATCCCTGACGGATACTCCGTCACGCCGGACAAGACGAGCCCGTTCCTGAGCGTGCTGCTCTCGCTGCTGCCGTTCGTCCTGATCGTCGTCGTCTTCCTGTTCCTGATGAATCAGATGCAGGGCGGCGGGTCCCGGGTGATGAACTTCGGGAAGTCCAAGGCCAAGCTCATCACCAAGGACACCCCGAAGACGACGTTCGCGGATGTCGCGGGCTCGGACGAGGCCGTCGAGGAGCTCCACGAGATCAAGGAGTTCCTCCAGGAGCCGGCGAAGTTCCAGGCCGTCGGCGCCAAGATCCCCAAGGGCGTGCTGCTGTACGGCCCGCCCGGCACCGGAAAGACCCTGCTCGCGCGTGCCGTCGCGGGCGAGGCCGGTGTCCCCTTCTACTCGATCTCCGGTTCCGACTTCGTCGAGATGTTCGTCGGTGTCGGCGCCTCGCGTGTCCGTGACCTGTTCGAGCAGGCCAAGGCCAACGCCCCGGCGATCGTCTTCGTCGACGAGATCGACGCCGTCGGCCGGCACCGCGGTGCGGGTCTCGGCGGCGGTCACGACGAGCGCGAGCAGACCCTCAACCAGCTGCTGGTCGAGATGGACGGCTTCGACGTGAAGGGCGGCGTCATCCTGATCGCCGCCACGAACCGTCCGGACATCCTCGACCCGGCCCTCCTGCGTCCCGGCCGCTTCGACCGCCAGATCGCGGTCGACCGTCCGGACATGCAGGGCCGTCTGGAGATCCTCAAGGTCCACCAGAAGGGCAAGCCGGTCGCCCCGGACGTCGACCTGGGCGCTGTCGCCCGTCGTACGCCCGGCTTCACGGGTGCCGATCTCGCCAACGTCCTGAACGAGGCCGCGCTGCTCACGGCCCGCTCCGACGGGAAGCTGATCGACAACCACGCGCTGGACGAGGCGATCGACCGCGTCGTGGCGGGTCCGCAGAAGCGGACCCGGATCATGTCGGACAAGGAAAAGAAGATCACCGCGTACCACGAGGGCGGACACGCCCTGGTCGCGGCGGCCTCCCCGAATTCCGACCCGGTCCACAAGATCACGATCCTGTCCCGCGGCCGGGCCCTGGGCTACACCATGGTCCTGCCCGACGAGGACAGGTACTCGACCACGCGCAACGAGATGCTCGACCAGCTGGCGTACATGCTGGGCGGGCGCGCGGCCGAGGAGCTGGTCTTCCACGACCCGACCACGGGCGCGGCGAACGACATCGAGAAGGCCACGGCAACGGCCCGCGCGATGGTCACGCAGTACGGCATGACCGAGCGCCTCGGCGCGATCAAGTTCGGCGGGGACAACACCGAGCCGTTCCTGGGCCGCGAGATGTCGCACCCGCGGGACTACTCGGAAGAGGTCGCCGCGCTGGTCGACGAAGAGGTCAAGAAGCTCATCGAGACGGCGCACAACGAGGCCTGGGAAATCCTGGTCGAGAACCGCGACGTGCTCGACAACCTCGTTCTCGCGCTGCTGGAGAAGGAGACGCTCAACAAGGAGCAGATCGCCGAGGTCTTCTCGACGATCGTGAAGCGCCCGGCCCGCCCGGCGTGGACCGGCTCCTCGCACCGCACCCCGTCGACCCGTCCGCCGGTGCTCTCTCCCAAGGAGCTCCAGCTGACGAACTCGGCGAACGGGACCTCGGCGGCGACGCCGGCCGTCTCGGTGGACAAGGCCCCGGAGCCCTCCCCGGAGGAGCGTCCGGAGGCCTGATCCCTCCCGGAATGGATGCCGCGCCCCCCAGGTTCTAGCCTGGGGGGCGCGGCACTTTCGTCTGCGCGCGAGCGAACACAGGAACGAGGAAGCAATGACCGACCCAGTGACCCTGACAGGTGGAGAGGGCACGATCGGCGAGTTCGACGAGAAGCGCGCCGAGGCGGCCGTCCGCGAGCTCCTGATCGCGGTCGGCGAGGACCCCGACCGCGAGGGCCTGCTGGCTACCCCGGGCCGCGTGGCGCGTGCGTACAAGGAGATATTCGCCGGCCTGTACCAGAAGCCGGAGGACGTGCTGACGACGACGTTCGACCTGGGTCACGACGAGATGGTCCTGGTGAAGGACATCGAGGTCATGAGCACCTGTGAACATCATTTGGTGCCATTCCACGGCGTGGCGCACGTCGGGTACATCCCGTCCGTCGACGGCAAGATCACCGGCCTGTCGAAGCTGGCCCGCCTCGTGGACGTGTTCGCCCGCCGCCCCCAGGTGCAGGAGCGCCTGACCACGCAGGTCGCCGAGTCCGTCATGGAGATCCTGGATCCGCGGGGGGTCATCGTGGTCATCGAGTGCGAGCACATGTGCATGACCATGCGCGGCGTCCGCAAGCCCGGCGCGAAGACCATCACCTCGGCCGTCCGCGGCCAGCTGCGCGACCCCGCGACCCGCAACGAGGCGATGAGCCTCATCATGGCCCGCTGACGGGGTGGATGCGGGGGAGGGCGCGGGCGGGTCGTCGGCCGCGCCCGGCGGGGCCGACGAGGACGTCTGGGAGCCGCTGAGCGAGGACGTCCGGGGGACGCCGGAGCCGGCCCCGCTATCCGATGGCCGGCCCGGACACGCCTGCGGCCGGGCCGCAGGATGCGTGGGGTCAGGCCTTGGCGGTGGCCTTGGCGGGGTCCTCGTCGTCCGGGAGTTTGAGGACGTGTTCCAGGAAGAGCGCGGCGGCGATGACCGCCGCGCCCGCCAGGACCGAGAATCCGGCGTACCAGGCCTGGTCGCGGCGGGCCGGGACGTCCAGTGCTGTCGTCAGCAGGAAGACCCCGACACCGCCGTAGGCGCCCGCGACCAGGGCCGCGACCAGGGCACTGGCCTGGCCGAAGACCACCGCGCGGGCCGCCATCAGCGGCTCCACGCCCTTGGCGCCCGGCACCCGCTCGCGCTGCGCCTTCAGGCGGGCGCGCAGTGACAGGGCCGTCGCCAGCAGGACCACGGCGATGACGCCGAGCACGATCGGCGCGGCCAGCGGGACGCCCGGCAGCGAGCCGTAGGAGTCCCAGAGCCGGGCGCCGGCCCAGGACAGCACCCCGGCGACCAGGAAAATGCCCGCCAGGACCGCCGGCCTCAGTTGCTTCACGTGCCTGCTCCCCGCTCTGTGTGCCTACCCGGTGATCTTAAGTCTTCGACCGCGCGCAAGGGAGGCGGTCACCGGGCCCGCCCCCGGCGGGAGCGGACTACTCGGGAAGGCGCAGTTCCAGATCCGGACGCGGCGCGACGCCCGCGAGGCCCACGCCGTCCAGCAGCGCGGCGACGGGCCCGAGGCCCGGGATCTGCGCTTCGGGGTCGATGTCGAGCCAGGGGGCCAGCACGAAGGCGCGCTGGTGGGCGCGCGGGTGCGGGAGGGTGAGCACGGGATCGGCGGAGACCACGTCGGCGTAGGAGACGATGTCGACGTCGATGGTGCGGGGCCCCCAGCGCTCCTCGCGGACGCGGTCGAAGGCTTCCTCGATGGCCTGGCCGCGCTCCAGGAGGGAGCCGGGCGGCAGGGTGGTCTTCACCGCGAGGACGGCGTTGAGGTACGAGGGCTGCGAGCCGGGCTCCACGCCCCACGGCTCGGTCTCGTAGACGGGGGAGACGGCCTTGACCCGCAGGCCGGGCGTGTCGCCGAGGGCGTCGATGGCGCCCTGCAGGGTCTCCAGCCGGTTGCCCAGGTTCGCACCGAGCGCGACGACGGCCCACTTGGGGTTGGAGAGGGTGACGTCCGCGGCGTCGACGGTCTCGAGGACGGAAGCCGGGACGGGCTGGACGGTGGGGTCGCTCTGGGCGTTCATTCCGTTGTTCACGCGCGGCTCCGGGTGATCGTGATGGTCACGTCGTCGAAGGGGACGGTGATGGGTGCGTCCGGCTTGTGGACGACGACCTCCACCTGGGCGACCGCCTCGTGCTTGAGGCACTGCTGGGCGATCCGCTCGGCGAGCGTCTCGATCAGGTCGACCGGCTCACCTTGGACCACGTCGACGACTTCCTCCGCCACTACCCCGTAGTGCACGGTCTTAGCCAGGTCGTCCCCGGCCGCGGCGGGACGGGTGTCGAGGTGGAGCACCAGGTCGACGATGAAGGTCTGGCCTTCCTCGCGTTCCCGGGGGAAGACGCCGTGGTGCCCGCGAGCCTTGAGGCCGCGCAGCGCGACACGATCCACGCGAATCACTCCTGCTTTTCGTAGGTGCTTCCGGTCCGGGACTCCCCGGATCCATGGCCTAGGCCGAGTGCGGTCGGCGTCGTCCATCTTCGAATTTACCTGCGAAACACTCCGGGACCCGACGGAGGGGTCAGGAGGGCTCCTCCTCGTCGTCCTCGTCGGAGTCCGTGAGGACGGGAGAACCGTGGTGCGACCAGAGCCGCCAGCCCTCCGGTGTGCGTCGGAACACATTCGTGGCGACGACGAGCTGGCCGACGAGCGGGCCCAGTTCTCCGCCGTCCTCGGCGGGTCCGCCGCTGAGGATGTTCTCTGTGCACGTCACCAGGGCGGTGTCGCCGATGACGGCGACCTTGGTGTCCGTGAGGAAGAACTGGATGTACTCGGTGTGGGACATGATCAGCGCGTACGAGCGCAGGACCTCGCCGCGTCCCGAGAGGACCGGCCAGCCCGGGTGCACGCAGGAGATCTCGTCCTCGAGCCAGAGCGCCGACAGTGCGTCGAAGTCCCCCTGCTCCATGGCCTCGTAGAAGGCCGTGTTGACCTCTTCGACGGCTTCGATGTCGGTACGGCTCACCTTGTCCCTTCCTCGGTGCTGCGGGTGCTGCGGGTACGGGTGCCACGCAATGCCCCTTCCACGGCGCGGGCCACCCGAACCGCGTCGGCGCTCGCCCGTACCTCGTGGACCCGCACGGCCCAGGCGCCCTGCTGGGCGGCTATCGCGGAGACGGCGGCGGTGGCGGCGTCGCGTTCGCGGGCGGGCGGCGGGGAGGCGTCGTCCGCGCCGGCCAGCACCCGGCCGAGGAAACGCTTCCTCGAGGCGGCGACCAGCAGCGGGAAGCCGAGCGCGCGGAGCTCGGGGAGGTGGGCGACCAGGGCCAGGTCGTGCTCGGCGTTCTTGGCGAAGCCCAGACCGGGGTCGACGAGGATCCGCTCGGGGGCGATGCCGCCGGACACGACCGCGTCGATACGGGTCCGCAGCTCGGCGGTGACCTCCGCGAGGACGTCCTCGTAGACGGCGAGGCTGTTCATGCCGTCGCTGAAGCCGCGCCAGTGCATGACGACGAACGGCACCTGGGCGGCGGCGACCGCGGGGATCATCCCGGGGTCGGCGAGTCCGCCGCTGACATCGTTGACCAGCACCGCCCCGGCGGCGACCGCCCGGGCGGCGACGGAGGCGCGCATGGTGTCCACGGAGACGGCGACGCCTTCGGAGGCGAGGCCCCGCACGACGGGGACGACGCGGCGCAGTTCCTCCTCCTCGTCGACGCGGGAGGCACCGGGGCGGGTGGACTCACCGCCGACGTCCACCAGGTCGGCGCCCTGGGCGACGAGGTCGAGACCGCGCTTGACGGCGGCGGTGGTGTCGAACCAGCGGCCGCCGTCGGAGAAGGAGTCGGGGGTGACGTTGACGACGCCCATGACCCCGCAGCGGTCCCACTCCGGCAGCCCTGTGACCTGGCCCCTGTCGGCTGCCGCGCGCTTGGTGTTCATACGTCCAGGGTATGGGCCGTGGCCATGACCGCTGCTCGGGCGGCCTGAAGGACCGCTGGAAGGGCCGCCGCCCGCGCCGCCGCCTGCGGGCAGCGGGCGGGCGGGCGGCGGGCGGACGGGCCGGGCCGCGGCCCGGTCACGGCTCACGCCGCCTGGATCTCGCGCTCCGCCTGGGCCGGCACCGTGTGCGCGGTGCGGTGGTGGGTGCAGGTGCGGACCGGCTTGGGACGGCGGCGGCTGGCGAAGAGACGGGGCAGGGCCAGCGTGACGAAGCCCTCGGCCTGCATCGCGGCGAAGCCGATGCGCGGGAGGTCGCGGGTGGTGCGGAAGACCACGAAGCGGGGCTCCCAGCGAGGGCGGAACTTCGCGTTGAACTTGTACAGCGACTCGATCTGGAACCAGCGCGAGAGGAACACCAGCAGGCTGCGCCACATCCGCAGCACCGGGCCGGCGCCGATCTTCTCGCCGCGCGCCAGGGCCGAGCGGAACATCGCGAAGTTCAGCGAGACCTTCTCGATGCCGAGCGCCGGGCAGGCCTCCAGGGAGGCGACGATCAGCAGCTCGTTCATGCCGGGGTCGGCGGCGCGGTCGCGGCGCATCAGCTCCAGCGACATGCCGTCCTTGCCCCACGGCACGAAGTGCAGGACGGCCTTCAGGTCGCCGAAGGGCGAGGTGTCGCCCTCCTCGACGCGGTGCGCGGTGGCGATGTAGCAGTCACCGTCGCCGGGGTCGCCGACCCGGCCGAGCGCCATGGAGAAACCGCGCTCGGTGTCGGTGCCGCGCCAGGCCTCGGCCGCGCCCCGCACCTGCTCCAGCTCGGCCCCGGTCAGCTCGCTGACCCGGCGGACCCGCGTGGTGTAGCCGTTGCGCTCGATGCGCTTCACCATCTGGCGGACATTGCGCATCGCCCGCCCGGAGAGGGAGAAGTCTTTGACGTCGACGATCGCCTCGTCCCCGAGCTCGAGGGCGTCGAGCCCGGTCTCGCGGGTCCACACCTCGCCGCCGGTCTCGCTGCAGCCCATGACGGCGGGGGTCCAGGAGTGGGCCTTGGCCTCCTCCATGAACCGCTCGATCGCGCCGGGCCAGGCCTCGACGTCGCCGACCGGGTCGCCGGAGGCGAGCATCACACCGGACACGACGCGGTAGGTGACCGCGGCCTTGCCGCTGGGCGAGAAGACGACGGCCTTGTCGCGGCGGAGCGCGAAGTGGCCGAGCGAGTCGCGGCCGCCGTGCTTGGCGAGCAGCTCGCGCAGCTTGTCCTCGTCGTCGGCGGTGAGCCGGGCGGCCGGGTGCTCGGGGCGGAAGGCGAGGTAGATGGTGGTGACGGCGGTCAGCATGCCGAGCGCGCCGAGCGAGTAGCCGACGGTCCAGGACACCCGGCCCGCGTAGTCGACGGGACCCTCGAAGCCGAAGAGCCCGTAGACGACGTGACTGATCTGCTCGTATACACCCGGATTGCCGACGACGCGGCTGGGGTGCGAGTTGACGATGACCAGTCCGAGCCCGATGGAGCCCGCGCTCATCAGCACGAAGTTCGCGAGCGCCTTCCAGCGGCTGCGCGGGTCCGGGAGCGCCTTGAATTCACTCTGATGGCGCACCAGGAGGACCAGGAGCACCGCTGCGATCACCACCCCGATGACGGAGTGGCGGTACGTGAACTGCGCGACCGCGCCGGCGGGCAGCAGCACCACCGATGCCCGCCAGGCGCGCCGCTTGCGGCGCTTGAGTCCGTGGGCGAGCAGCAGGAGCAGTACGCCCGCGCTGAGCGCCAGGGCCGCGGCGAAGGGCCCGAAGGAGCCCGGCAGCACCTCGGTCACGGCATGGATGCGGCTGTGCCTGAAACGCGGGAAGACACCCGCCGCGATGTCCAGCAGGCCGACGACGCTGACCGCCGTGCCCACCAGGCCGGGGACGGTCTCCGCTCGTGGGCCCCGGAGGATTCGGCCGACCCGCTTCGGAACCTGTCCCGACTTATCGCCATCTATCCTGCTAGACATCGCTTCCCGTTGCTCCGCGAGAGATCATGTGGCCGAAGGCCGCGACAGCCTCCGGTGTGTGGTGCGTCCCCTAGGACGACATCGAGGGGGAGCGGGTTCACTCATCCGTCGAGAAAAAAACTAGTCCTGCCATAGAAAGTCGACTGACTGCTCATGGGTCTCACCAGTAATACGGTTCTGGCGTTGGCCATCATCGCCGGTGTGCTGCTCTTCGCGGCCACGGTGTGGCTGTGGCCGAAGCTCTCGGGCCGCTCCTGGCGCGCGGTCCTCGGCCGCGTCGGCCTCCTCCTGGCAACGCAGCTGGCGCTGTTCTCGGCGGTGGGACTCGCGGCGAACAAGTCGTTCCTCTTCTACGGGTCCTGGGCCGACCTCCTCGGCCAGGAGACCGCGATCGGCAAGGTCGTCGACCGCGGGATGAGCAGCGAGGACATCAAGGTCGTCGACAAGCAGAAGCTGGACGTGCCCGGCGGCTCCAAGCCCCAGGTCGGCGGTCAGATCCTGAAGGTGGCCATAACGGGCCAGAAGTCGAGGATAACGAGTCCGGGGTACGTGTGGCTGCCGCCGGAGTACTTCCAGCCGCAGCACAAGGACCAGAACTTCCCGGCCTCCATCATCCTCACGGGTTACCCGGGAACGGCCGAGAACCTGATCAAAGGGCTGAACTACCCGATGACGGCCTTCAAGCAGGCCAAGGCGGGCAAGATGAAGCCGATGATCCTGGTCATGCTCCGTCCGACGGTGGCGCCCCCGCGCGACACCGAGTGCGTGGACATACCGGGCGGCCCCCAGACCGAGACCTTCTTCGCCCAGGACCTCCCGCAGGCGATCCAGAACACCTTCCGGGTGGGCAAGAAGCCGCAGAACATGGGCTTCATCGGCAACTCCACCGGCGGTTACTGCGCCCTGAAGATCGCCGCGCACCACCCGCAGACCTTCGGCGCCGCCGCGGGTCTGTCCGCGTACTACGAGGCCGCCGACGACCCGACGACCGGCGACCTCTTCCACGGGGACGCGCAGCTGAAGGCGCGCGCGAACGTGCTGGAGTCCATCAAGGCGAAGAAGCCGACCGGCACGTCCTTCCTCGTCACCAGCAGCGAGAAGGGCGAGCCGAACCTCGCGGACACGAAGAAGTTCATCAAGCTGGTCAAGGGCCCGGACCGGGTCTCCTCGATCATCCTCGACAGCGGTGGCCACAACTTCAACACCTGGCGCCGCGAGATCCCGCCGATGCTGGTGTGGATGAGCGGCCGCATCCAGGCCTGAGGCCGGTGCGCGCAACGGGCGGAGGGCGGGGCCGGGTCCGCGGACCCGGCCCCGCCCTCCGTCAGGATGGACGACGGCGAACCGTACTTCCGTGCCCTGGAGCGGGAGGCCGTCGCGGCCGCCGTCGCCGG